>NZ_JBTIXF010000049.1:0-49699 GCF_055793945.1 Plantactinospora sp. A48
TGTTTTGTGTTCCTTCTTACCCCCTCCTCCTTGTTGCGGTGGTTTTCGCCCTCTTTTGGGACGGCCCCTCCCCAACCCCTGGGGTGGCCGCTCTGGGTGGTCGGGTTTGATCCCGTCGTGGGTGGGACCGGTCGTGAGCGGGTTCGGTGGGGCCCGGGGGCGTCGGTCCGGCGGCACAATGGGTGGTGTGCCCGTCGAGATGAGTCGCGAACGCTTCGAGGAGTTGGTCGGCGAGGCCCTCGATGAGGTCCCCGAAGGGCTGCTCAGGTTGATGAGCAACGTCGTGATCCTCGTCGAGGAGGAGTCGCCGCCGGGCGGCCCGGAACTGCTGGGCCTCTACGAGGGTTACGCGCTCACCCGGCGTGGCTGGGACTACGCGGGCGTACTGCCCGACCGGATCTTCATCTACCGCGGACCGATTCTGCGGATCTGTGCCAATGAGGACGAGGTGGTCGACGAGGTGGCGGTGACCGTCGTCCACGAGATCGCGCATCACTTCGGCATCGACGACGAACGGCTGCACGAACTCGGCTGGGGATGAGGCGGGGTCGGCCGGAACGGTCGTTCCCGCGGTTGCCCGGGGTGCCTACCCTTGGGCCGTATCCGTCGAGCGGTGCCCGGGGTCCGGCACTCCGAGGCCCGGGCGACGGCCGCCACCGGCGTTCCGATCCGCTTACGGTCGCCACCGGCACCTCAAATCAAGCCCAACCAGGAGGACCTGTAGATGCGCAGCGCGCTGTTCGCCGCCGAGAACCTGGAGAAGGAATCCGACCAGCCCGGCATGCGGCTGCAGAATTCCAAACTCCTGAAGATCGAGCTGAACGGTGAGGCGATGGCCCGGGTGGGCTCGATGGTCGCCTACCAGGGGCAGGTGCAGTTCCAGGCGCTCGGCTCGGGCGGCATCGGCAAGTTCCTCAAGCAGAAGCTGACCGGCGAGGGCGTACCGCTGATGAAGCTCACCGGCCGGGGGGACGTCTTCCTGGCCAACCTCGCGGCGGATGTCCACATCATCGATCTGGAGCCCGGCGACGCGCTGTCCATCAACGGTTCCAGCGTGCTCGCCTTCGACACCACCCTGAACTACGACATCAAGATGGTCGGTGGGGCCGGCATGATGTCCTCGTCCGGCCTGTTCAACTGCGTCTTCACCGGTCGGGGGCGGATCGCCATCACCACCAAGGGCACCCCGGTGGTGCTCAACGTCGACCAACCCACCTACGTCGACCCGCAGGCCGCCGTGTGCTGGTCGGCCAGCCTCCAGACCGGCTACCACCAGGCCGAGCAGTTCGGCCTCGGCACGCTGCTGGGCCGGCGCACCGGTGAGGCGTTCACGATGAGCTTCGCCGGCCAGGGTTTCGTGGTCGTCCAGCCCTCGGAGGAGCCTCCGGTGCAGGGTTCGGGGCAGCAGGACCAGCAGCAGGGCGGCCTGTTGGGCGGGCTGCTCGGCGGCTGAGTGGTGGTCGGGGAGCGCTTTCGGCGGAAGGCGCTCCCGGCCCTCGTCCGCTGGCTCGGCGCCAGGCAGTCGGCTCAGCCCGCGAGGCCGCTGGCTCAGCGCCAGACAGTCGGCTCAACCGGGCAGGGTGCTGGTTCAGCCCGGCAGGCCGTCGCGGATCCGGGCCAGCCAGGCCACCGAGTCGGCCACGTCCGCGTCGGAGAGCCCGGCCGGCGCCGGGACCGGCCGTTCGCTCGCCGAGCCGGACCAGCGGTGCCGGGGGTACGACCCCAGGAAGCGCACGTCGGCGCAGGACCGGCGCAGTCCCTGGAGGGCTTCGCCGAGGCGTACGTCGGCGACGTGTCCCGTGCAGTCCAGGAAGAAGACGTACCGGCCCAGGCCCTCACCTGTTGGCCGGGACTCGATCCGGGTCAGGTTGATGCCCCGTACCGACAGTTCGGTGAGGACCGTCAGCAGCGCGCCCACCCGGTCGTGGGCGATGTAGACGGCCAGCGAGGTGACGTCGTCGCCGGTCGGCGGTGGTGGCGGACCGGGCCGGGAGACCAGCACGAACCGGGTGACGGCGTCGTCGTGATCGGCGATGCCGTCGGCCAGCACCGCCAGCCGGTGTCGACTCGCGCCGATCGGGGCGCAGATCGCCGCGTCGTACCGGCCCTCGGCCGTGGCGGCGGCCGCTGCGCCGTTGGAGAGCACGTCGACCACTGT
This sequence comes from Plantactinospora sp. A48, assembly GCF_055793945.1. Lineage (NCBI taxonomy): Bacteria > Bacillati > Actinomycetota > Actinomycetes > Micromonosporales > Micromonosporaceae > Plantactinospora > Plantactinospora sp. A48. Next base: position 2,159 of record NZ_JBTIXF010000049.1, read on the forward strand.
GGCGTCCGGCAATTTGGCCCGTAACCAGCGTCGGCACTGCGCGGAGGCCTGCGGGTGGGCGGCGATGGTGCGGATCCGGGACAGTTCCGCGCCGACCGGTGCCGCGAGCTGGAACCGGACGGGCAGCACGATCTCCCGGGTGATGGTCAGGGGTTCGCCCGCGACCAGTTCGTCCAGGGTCACCGGTACGGCGCCGCCGACGGAGTTCTCCAGCGGCACCACCGCGGCGTCGAAGTCACCGCCACGCACGCCGTCCAGTGCTTCGGGGACGCTGCGCGCCGGGGTCCGGACGCCGTGCTCGGCGGCCGGCACGGTCCGGAGGGCCTGCTCGGTGAAGGTGCCCTCCGGCCCGAGGTAGACGAAGCGGCTCGGTGGGTTTCCTGGCATCCGCCCAGCCTACGCAACGCCGCCCGAGCCGGCGCCGGCATCACAGGCCAGGCTGCGAATGGCGGCGGGCGCTGCGGTACGGACGTCGACGCTGCACACGTCGGTCCCGGCCGTCACCACCACCAGCCGGCCGTCCCGGCGCCGGGAGACCACCTGGAGTGGGTCGTTGTCCGGCACCGCGACCTGGGTGAACTGCCATTCCTCGGCGCACAGCGGCCCGGTGGCGACCCGGGCGTGCTCCCCGGCGGGAAGTATCTTCGCGCGGCGGAGCAGCGCGAGCACGTCGGCTCCGCTCGGCCGGCCAGAACAGGACCGAGCCGCCGCGGCGGTGGTCGGGGCGGGAATCCCGACGCCGGGCGGCGGAATGACGGCCGAGCCGCTCGGTTGGAGCGATCCCGGCCCGACGGGTACGCCGGTCGAGGGAAAGGTCGGGGCCGTGGCCGAAGCGGATTCGGGTGGCACCGGGGCGCCGGTCAGGCCGGGCGTCGCCCGGGGCTGGGGTGGGGCGCCGCAGCCGGCGAGCAGCGCGGCGAGCAGCGTCGCGACAGCCGGGGTACGCAGGCGACGGCGAACGGCGGGGGACCGGAGCACGGTTCGGGCTCCTCGGCATCGACGAGAATGAACGGCTGAACCATCGTAGATCCTCCGGCGGCCACCCTGACCATGGCGGCTCGGTGCCGGGCGGTCACCTCAGCCGGCGATCCGGTGTCCGGCGTTGCTGAGCGCGGCCAGTGCCTCGGTGAGCCGGACGGTCGGCACCAGCAGGTAGTCGGTGTCGTAGGTGGAGAAGGCCACGATGTTGACCCGGGCCTCCGCCAGCGGCACCGAGAGGGAGGCCAGGATGCCGGTCAGCGCCAGGTGCAGCGGGCCGACCACCTTCAGGCACCGCCACGGCGTCTCGACGACGGCCTCGGCCGGCACCCGGTCAGCCGGGCAGATCACGGACAACTCGTCTGCCGTCGCCGTGATCGAGACGACACCGGTGCCGCCCGTGCTCAACAGGCCGGCGGGTACCGGCGCACCGGCGGCCAGCCGGCACACGGCGTACTCCCCCGGGAGCAGAGCGATATCCAGCATGAGGGAACCATACGGTGATCAGGGGCCATGCCCAACGCCGCTTCGGTGCGGCGAACGACACAACCGGTGGATTCCGGCCCGGTCGTGGGTCGCATTCGGGCCGGTACGGGTCAGACCGGGGACAGAAAGGTCAGCGAGCCGGCCACCTTCCCGGCCTCAAGCAGGGGGGTGGCGATGGCGTCAACCGTGGCGTCCGTCTCACCGGCCGCCGAGGTGGTCACCCGCATCAGCCCTCGGGCCAACCGCTGGGAGGAGATCGCCAGCAGCGGCGGGATCCGCTCGGCGTCCTGCTCGCTGAGTTCGGCGCGGGCGGCGGTGAAGTCGAGCAGCCGCAGGCCGTTGCCGAGCAACGGGCGCCCGACAGCCTCGGCGGGTGAACCGAGGCCGAGCAGGTCGCAGCAGGATCTGGAGACCGCGGAGACGATCGTGTGAATATCGATGACCAGGCAGGGTTCGGCCGCCGCCGAAACCGTGCCGACCCACCGCGAGAAGCTGTCCGTCTCGTCCGTCGACGCCGGGGCGAACGCTTCCGTGAGGGAGAGTTCGACGTGGGCCACCGCGCCTCCTATGCAACCACCGGCAGAACCACGCTAGCCGGTTCCACCCCGGAACGTCACCCCGTCGCAACGGTGAGCCGCCGCGGCGGGCCCGACGCGCGTGTCGCCGGTGACGTCCCGCCAGCGATGGTTTCCCGTGGGACAGCGGTGGCGCTGGTTGCGACGTTACCGGGGGCTCGGCTGCTTGTCAGCGGCCGTTCGGCCGTCGGAGTACCACCGGTAGTCGGCGGCGGCCGGTTGGACCGGAAGTCCCCAGGTGGTGGGCGCGCTGGCCACCCGGAACAGCTTGTCGGCAGTCGCCGGACTGATCCGTTCGCCGCCCGCGACGAGCAGCCGGTCGAGTTCCCGGTGGGTCGCCACCAGACACTCCTTCGGCAGGCCGTACACGCTGATGACGCCGGAACCGACGAAGGTCAGCACGGGGGTGACGGGGATGTTCAACCCGACGGCCTCGGAGAGGGCACGGCTCGCCCGGCGGGCCTCCCGGCGGGCGTCCGCGACGTACGTCGGTCGCTTGCCGTTGATCTGCACGACATCGCCGGCCATCATGACCCGGGACCGCCCGTGGTCGGCCACCGTGACCGCGAACAGGCCACCCGGACCGATCGCCAGGAAGCGGTGGCGCTCCGCCACCCCGTCCACGTCGAGCAGCGCACCACGGAGGTCGGGCGACGGCAGTTCTGCCACGTGCCACGACGGGCCCAGGTGGTCGAGGCGGCTCAGTGCCCGCGCACCGGCGGCCTCCACCCGACGGGCCTCGCGCTCGGCGCGGCGGCGGCGAGCCCACTCGACCGGGTTGGGCCGGACGGGTTCGAGCACGCTGGACGGACCCGAACCGTCCTGGGTGGAACCACCGGGCGGCAGTGCCCGGCCCGGGGGGATGGCGCGTCGGGCGGGAAATACAGTCATGACGACCTCCGGCAAAAGGTCTCTTGAAGTTATGTATCCACTACCCTACGTGGACGAGCGGCCAAACGGGCAAGCGGGAGTGGCGGAGTGAGTACGGATGAATGCCACATTCATCCCCAGGCTGTTTTCCCGGATGGTGCCAACCGCTGGCCTACGCTGCACCAATGACTCACTACGTGGACAGTGAGGTCGGCCGGTTGGGCACGGTCCTGTTGCACCGGCCCGGCCCCGAACTGGCCCGGCTCACTCCTCGGAACAACGACTCCCTGCTCTTCGACGCGATCCCGTGGGTGGGACGCGCCCAGGAGGAACACGACGGGTTCGCCGCCGCGCTCCGCACGCGGGGTGTTGAGGTGCTCTATCTGGGCGATCTGTTGACCGAGACGCTGGCGATGCCGGCGGCCCGAGAGGAGCTTACCGATCACGTGCTGGCCGACCCGCGTCTGGGCGAGACGCTGCGCCGGCGTGTCGCGGACCACCTCGCCTACCTGGACCCGGGCGCACTGGCGAACGTGCTGACCGCCGGCCTGGCCCACGAGGAACTGCGGACCAGCCCCGACCGACCGGGCGGTCTCGTCTACCGGCTGATGGACCGCCACGACTTCGTGATCGACCCGCTGCCGAACCTGCTGTTCACCCGGGACTCCTCGGTCTGGATCGGAGACCGGGTGGCGGTGACCAGCCTGGCCATGCCGGCCCGCCGCCGGGAGACCTCGCTGACCGAGGCGATCTATCGGCACCATCCCCGATTCGTCGGCACGGACTTCGTGTACCGGCCGGAGTTGGAGCCCGTGGAGGGCGGGGACGTGCTGCTGCTGGCCCCCGGCGTGCTGGCCATCGGGGTGGGCGAGCGCACCACCCCGGCCGGAGCCGAGCGGCTGGCCCGCCGGGTTTTCGCGGCCGGGCTGACGCACACCCTGCTCGTGGTACCGATCGCCCAGCAGCGCGCCACCATGCACCTGGACACCGTCTGCACGATGGTGGACGTCGACGCCGTCCTGATGTATCCGAACATCGCGCACAGTCTGTCGGCGTACACCGTCATCGCCGGACCGGACGGCGAGTTGCGGGTCGACGGACCGGCGCCGTTCCTGCGGGCCGCCGCCGACGCGATGGACCTGGACATGCTGCGGGTCATCGACACCGGGCTCGACCCGGTGACCGCGGAACGGGAACAGTGGGACGACGGCAACAACACCCTGGCCCTGGCACCCAGACTGGCCGTGGCGTACGAGCGCAATGTGGAGACCAACGCCCAGTTGGAGCGGGCCGGCATCGAGGTGATCCGGATCGCCGGGTCGGAGCTGGGCTCGGGGCGGGGCGGGCCGCGCTGCATGTCCTGCCCCATCGCCCGCGCCCCCCGCTGAGCCGAAAGGAAGGGCACCTTGTTATCGCTTTTTGTATAGCAAGGGCCCCCTGTTAATCAGCGCGTTAACCAGCGCGGATGGTCAGCGCAGCGCCACCTGCCGGCCGAGCAGGCCCTGCCGGGCGCGGCGACCGGCGGCGTCCAGCGGGGTGCCGTCGGCGACCGCCTCGGCGTACCGCTTGGCGAAGTCGGCCACCGGTCCGGCCCAGTGGTCGGCGCCCGGCTCGCCGGGCAGATCCCACACCGGGACGAGCCGCCCGTGCGCCCGGAACATGCCGGCGAACTTCGTACCGGCACCGAGCAGCAGCTCACCGGCGGCGCCGAGCCGGGCCAGGGCGTCCAGGGCGACGTCCTCGTCCTCCGGCAGCACCCACCGGACGTGGGCCTTCTCCGGCACCCGCACCCAGTACGCGGCGCGAGCGGTCTCAAGCCGCTCGGTCGGATAGATGGAGGCGTTCGCGCGCTCCAGCGACGCCTGGACCGTATTGTCCTGCAACGACTCCTCGGCCAGCCAGAACTCGAAGCCGTCATGCATGGTGATCTCGAGCGGGCCGTCCACCAACACGTCCGGCAGCCGGGGCCCCTCCCCGGGCAGAGCGGGTACCTCGACCGGCTGGCCGGGCTCGGTACGCAGGGCGCACAGCAGGGCCTCGGCGAGATCCCGGGAGACGTCCCCGGACTGCACGTGGCGCTGCAACCCGATCAGCACCGCACCGTCGGCGCGGGAGATCGCCGGCGCCGCCACCGGCAGCACGGTGGCCACGGTCACCGGCCGTTCGCCGTACTCCTCGATGATCTCGGGACGGAGCGTCAGCGGTGCCGACGCGGCCGGGACGAATTCCCGCAGCGCGATCCACTCGACCTCGTCCACGAGTCCCTCGAAGGGTCGGGGCACGAAGATGTCCCGCAGCTTCTGGCGCTTGGGCGCCACGTCGCCACCGGCACGGTTGCTCTTACGACGCTTGCTCACGGTTTGACAGCCTAGCCAGCCGAACCGTCCCGGCGTGGCCCCCCAGCCGACTTCAAGCCGGCGGGCGGCGGGACGGCAGGAGGCAGCGGCAGGCGGTGGGATGGCGGGCGGCGGAACCGCGTCAGGGCCGAACGGCGGTGAGCAGACTGGCCGGGTCGCTGGCACCGTCCTGGCCGGCCGGGTCGCGGGCACCGTCCTGGCCGGCCGGGTCGCCGGCCGGAGCGCGTAGTTCGGCCCAGACGCTCTGCCCGAGCCCGTCCCGGTCGGTCCCCCACCGGCTGGCCAGGGCGGACACGATGTGCAGGCCACGGCCGTCCAGCGCGTCAAGGTCGGCGGATCGGGCCTGTGGGGTGGCCCTGCCGCCGCCATCGGTCACCCGGATCTCGACGATGTCCGTGCCCTGCTCGGCGCGGTGTCGCCAGGCCACCCGGATGACGTCGCCGGGCAGTGGGTCGGCGTGTCGGATGGAGTTGCCGACCAGCTCGGCCAGGACCGCCACGGCGTCGGCGAGCAGACCGGGCCGGACCACGGCGCCGAGCTCGGTGGACAACCGGTGTCGCGCCAGCCGGGCGCCGCGTGGCTGGTACGGCACCACAAGGCACCAGGCTCGCGTTCCCGGACCGGTCATCGCCGTCATCCTCCTCCGCCGGCCATCGCCGGTGCCGCCCAGGGTCATGCCCGCGGTAGCCGTACTTCCGCGACGGTACCGCCACCCGACCGAGGTCGGAGGCTTACCCATCCTTTTTGTCGCTCTACGATGGTTCTAACCAGGTATAGACCAAGTCCCGCGCCCGGATAGCGCCGCCGGTCTCCCGACTCACCCTGCCAGAACCTGTCAAAGGCGCGTTCCACATGCTCCGGCCGGACCCCGATGCCCCGGTCACTGACCCGGAACAACACGGACCGCTCATCGGCGCCGGCACCGATCTCGATGGCGGTACCGGTCGGCGAGTACTTCCCGGCGTTCGTGACGAGTTCGATGAGCACGGTGGGCAGGCTTGTCCGGTCGCCCATCGCCGCCGGCAGGGCGGTCGGCAGATCCAGCGTCAGCCGCCGGCGCAGGTCGCGCGGAAGGTCGACGACCGCGTCCGTGAGCGCCGCGGTGAGATCAAAGGGTACGGGTGGAGCACCGCCCACCGAGCCGGCGTCGGTGGCGGCGGACAGCAGCCGGTCGACCAACCGGGCCAGCTCGTCGGTGCGTTGGCCGATGATCCGGGCCGCCGCCCGACGGTCGGGCTCGGGCACCGAGTCCCAGTGGTTGCTCAGCGTGTCGGCGAAGCCCTTGATCACCGTCACCGGCGTACGCAGCTCGTGGCTGGTGACCGCCACGAACAGGTCCCGATCGTGGTCCCGTTGGTGCTGTTCGGTGACGTCGGAGATGGTCACCACCCGGGAGGCGACCGTGCCGGGCAGCTCCCCAGTGGTGATCTTGAGCCACCTGCCGTCCGGCAGCCGGTGGTCGAGCACCTGTCCGGGCGGCGGAAGCGGGAACGGAAGCGTCTCGTTGAGCATCCGGGCCGCCGGCAACCCGGTGATCCGCTCGGCCGCCGGGTTCCACAGCCGGACCCCACCGTCGTGGTCCACGATGGCCAACCCGTCGGCGAGGGCGGCCACCACCGGCCCGTCGCCGTGGACCGGGAGCCCCGCCTGGTCACCGTAGAGGTGGGCGACGCAGGTGGCGACGAACGTCAGCACGGTCCGCGTCTCGACGCCCGGTGCCGGGGCGTCGCTCGGATACAGGGCGTGCAGGCCGCCCACGGCCAGGCCGCCGATCTCGGCGCGGGCCACCAGCATGCGACCGAGGCCGTGCCCGTCCAGCCGTACCGCGAGGTCCTCGGCGAGGTCCTCGACCCGGAGTTCCTGGCAGCGGGGGCCGGTCAGGGTGGCCGGGTCGCCGACCGGCACCGGCCGGCCCACCGTCCACTCGGCAGCACCGCTGGCCGCCACGACGCGCCCCTCGGTCGGGGCGTACTCCACGAACACCATGCCGTCCGCGTGAATGGCGTCCTGGACGATCCGCAGGAGCTGGGCGAGCACCGGTAGGCCCGCGTCACCAGAGTTGATCAGTTCGATGATGGCGGTCTGCCCGGCGAGCAGGGCGGGATAGTCGAGTGCCTCCGGCATGGTCCAGAGTCTGCCCCGTGCGGCCGGTTTCCGGCAGGCCGCCCACCCGGCTGTCGACGCACCGTGACCGGTCAGCGGCCCAGACGCTCCAGGATGAACGCCGGCCGGTCGGTGATCACGCCGTCGACGCCGCAGTCCAGCAGCAGATCGAGGTCCTCCGCCGCGTTCACCGTCCAGACGTAGACGCCGTTGCCGGCGGCCCGCAGCGCCGGGATGAGCTGGGGTCGGGCCCGCACCAGGCCGATGCCGGGGCCGGCGATGCGGGTGCCGAACGGCAGCCGGCCGGACCGCAGCCCGGGAGGCAGCACCTCCAGCAGCAACACCGTGGGTACGGTCGGCGCCAGGGCGTGGATCCGTCGTACGGCGAGGGCCGAGAACGACATGACGGTGACCCGGACCGGCTGACCGGGGTCCCGGTGCAGCAGGCCGTGCTGGTCGAGCAGCCCCACCAGCCGGCGCTCCACGTCGGCACCGTGCCGGGTGGGGTGCTTCGTCTCGATCAGCAGCTCGACCGGCCGGCCGGCGTCCTTGACCGCGCAGAGCAGCCCGTCCAGGGTGAGCAGCCGGCTGCGCGACGGGTCCGGCGGCTGGTCGGTGGGCGCGTCCTCGCTGGAGGCGCCGGGGTGCCACGAACCGAAGTCGAGTTCGGTCAGCTCGGCCAGGGTCCGCGCGCTGACCCGGCCGCGTCCGTTGCTGGTGCGGTTCAGCCGCCGGTCGTGGACGCAGACCAGGTGGCCGTCCCGGGTGAGTCGCACGTCACACTCCAGGCCGTCGGCACCCTCGGCCAGGGCCTGCCGGTACGCCGCCAGGGTGTGTTCGGGCAGTGCCTCCGAGGACCCTCGGTGGGCGAAGACGAGCGGGCGGGGCAGGTCCTCGCCGTCCGGGCCCAGCGCGCGGGCGGCAGCGCGGCGCATCCGCTCAGACCACCCGGGCCGGCTGCCCGTCCTCGCTGGTCAGCGAGCGACCGGCCGCGGCCCACTGGCGCATCCCACCGGTCAGGTTGTGGACGTTGTCCCAACCGTTGCCCAGCAGGTAGCCCACCACCTGAGCCGACCGGCCGCCGGACCGGCAGACCACCACCACATCGCGGTCGGTGGGGATCTCGGCGAGGCGGGCGGGCACCTCCATCATCGGCAGATGGTGCGCGTCGGGCGCGTGGCCCGCCGACCACTCGTCCGGCTCACGCACGTCGAGCAGGTAGGCGTCGTCCGGCACGTCGGCCGGGCTCACGGAGGGAACATCGGGTGAGAACACAATCGCCTAGCCTAGGCCAGAGCACCCGCTACAGCCGGTTCACCCACCGCGAGTTGGCCCGGGTCCAGTTGTCGAGTGCGCCCGTACGCAGGGCCTGGAACAGCCCGTCCGACTCCGGGTCGAGCAGGTCGTAGGAGACCTCGTCGACGGTGTCCGGGTGCGACGGCACCTGCACCCCGAGCAGGGCGCTGGAATGGACGCCGCGGAGTGCGAACACCAGGTCCGGTAGCTGGGCCCCGTTCGTGTCGACGGTGAACGCGGAGCCGATCGCCCGGATCACCTGATCCAACTTGACCGGGTTCGTCATCAGGTCCGTCGGCGCCACCCGATCCATGATCGCCCGCAGCAGCTGCTGCTGGTGTCGCTGCCGGTCGTAGTCACCGTTCGGCAGGTCGTACCGCTGCCGGGCGTAGTCGAGGGCCTGCCCACCGCTCATCTGCCGGCATCCGACGGCGAAGGTGGCGCCGGTGTGGATCGACCGCACCGGGGTGTCCACGCACATCCGCACCCCGCCGACCAGGTCGATGACCCGCTCGAAGCCGGCGAAGTCGATCAGGGCGGCACCGTCGAAACGGACCCCGGTCATCCGGCTGAGCGTGGCGGAGAGCAGTCGGGCGCCGCCCTGACCGCCACCGCCGTACTGGAAGGCGGCATTGATCTTGTCGCTGCCGCCGGCATAGGACCCGGCGGGCGGGATGTCCACCAGGAGGTCGCGGGGCACCGAGATCAGGTAGGCCCGGTCCATGCCCACCGGAACGTGCGCGATGATGATCGTGTCGGACCTGGCCCCGCCGCCCGGCTCGGCGGCTCGCTGGTCCGAGCCGATCAGCAGGTAGTTCAGCGGACCCGACACGGTGGCCCGGGACCGCCGGGCGATCTCGTCGAGCAGGGTTTCCTTGCTGACGCTGTGCTCGTACCGCTCGGTGATCACCCGGATGCCCAGGCCGGCGACGAGCGCGAAGGCCACCAGCAGCAGCCCCGCGAGGATCGTGAGCCGGGCCCAGAGCGGGCCGCGACGGCGGCGTGGGCCCGTCGGCTCCGGGTCGGTCTCGGGACCGGCCGGACGCGCGTCCTGGGCATGGCTTCGGCTGAACGTGGCCCCTCCCGACCCGCAGTTATGTGAACCTTTCTCGGTTCACCCTACGGGCCGGCGATGGGCACACGGTGGCTTTTGCTTCACTCACCGTGACAATCCCGTTGGGACGCATCGGGGTCGGGCGCGGGATCAGACCTTCGGCGCCAGCGCGTCCGGATGGGTCTGGATGAACTCGGCGAGCTTGTCGTTCTTGACCGCCCGGAACATCTCCAGGCTCTCCGACGTGAGCGCCTCCCGGTCCTCACCGTTGCTGCTCTTGTGCGAGTTGAACTTGCCGCCGTTGGTACGCAGCAGGGTCAGGTCGTTCGCCGTGACGCCGCGCATCGTGAAGATGAAGTCCGCGATCGGGACGCCGTTGGTGTCCAGGGTGAACGCCTTACCGGCCGCCTTGATCAGGTTGTTCACCTTCACCGGGTTGGTCATCACCCCGCCGTCCATGGCCTTCTTGGCGATGGCCTTGATGACCTGCTGCTGGTGCCGCTGCCGGTCGTAGTCACCGTTCTTCAGCCCGTACCGCTGGCGGGAGAAGTCCAGCGCCTCCCAGCCCTTCATGTCCCGGCAACCCGGCTGGTAGACCACCGGGGTGTACCGCTTGCCGCTCTTCTTGGCGTCGGTGATGTACATCGGCTTGCCGTCGACCCAGGTCATGTGGTGCGAGGTGACCTTCTGGTCCACGCAGATGTGGATGGTGCCGAGGGCGTCGATCACGCTCTTGAAGCCACCGAAGTCGATGATCGCGGCGCCGTCGAAGCTGACGCCGGTGGCGTTCTTGATCGTCCGGGCCAGCAGTTCCGTGCCACCGGCCCAGCCGCCGCCGTTCTGGGCGCCCGCGTAGAACGCACCGTTGATCTTTTCCGTCGTGCCCGCGAACCCGTTCTTGGCGAACGGCGGGATCTGCACCTCGGTGTCCCGGGGGAACGAGATCAGGTAGGCCCGGTCGTGGGCCGCGGGGATGTGCAGGATGATGATCGTGTCCGGCCGGGTGTCGTTCTTGTTCCAGCCCTTCCGGATGTCCACGCCGAGCATCAGGATGTCGATCGGCCCCTTGAGGTCCTTGCCGCCCTCCGCGCCGCTCTTGCCGGACCCGCCGAGCAGGTTCTCCTGGTCGATCGCGCCGGTGGCGCTGCTGATGATCGCCTTGCTGCCGACGATCGCTCCACCGCTGAGCATCATCAGCACGGCACCGAAGATCACAAGCGTCCGGGCCCAGGCGGGATCGCGGCGCCGCTTGCGCGTCGTCCCCTTGGGTGGATCGGTCGGCGGCCGGGAGGCGGAGGATGAGTAGACGGGTGCCGCTGGCGGCTCCATCGAGGTGGAACGTCGACGGGTGTCAACCGGCATGCCTGCTCCAGTTCACGGGTCGGTGGCCAGCCCACTGTACGGATCTCGGGCGGTTCCCGCGAGTGTCCATCCGGGGGTCGGGCCCTCTCGTGCCGACCCACACGGGCCGCCGCACCATACCCGACCAGGATGCACGCGCGGTCGGAACATCCTTTCGGCTGATTTCAGCCGCCATTCGTCGCGGCGCTCGGGTCCTTGTCGGCGGCCACCCACTGATCCATCTTGTCCGCGGCCATCGCCTGGTACATGGCGAGAGCGTTGGCCCGGTCCGAAACCACCACGGATTCGCCGTTGATCGTCTGGCTTCCCAGGTGCGGGCTGGTGATGAAGGTCAGGTTCTCGCCGCGCAGATTCCGGAACTGGACCGCCATGTCGACCAACGAGAAACCCTGGTCGACGGTCACCGCCTTGGTCACCGAGGTGAGGAACGCGTTCAGCTTCGCCGGGTTGGACAGGGTCCCGGTGCTGGCCGCCTTGTCCATCAGCGCGCGCAGGAACTCCTGCTGGTGGCGGACCCGCGCGAAGTCGCCCTGGGCGAACTGCTTGCGCTGGCGCACCCAGTCCAGCGCCGTCGCGCCGTCCATGTGCATGGTGCCCTTGGTGAACTTCCGGTACGGCTTGTGGATCGAGGTGATGCTCTGGTCCACCTTCAGGTCCACCCCGCCGAGCGCGTCGGTGACCTCCTTGAAGCCGGCGAAGTCGATGGCCATCACATGGTCGATCCGTACGTCCGTGAAGCACTCGACGGTCCGTACGGCCAGCGGCAGACCGCCGAAGGCGAAGGATGCGTTGATCTTCTCGCGCTGCCCGGTGTCGCAGCCGGCCGAGGCGTCCTTGGGGATCGGCACGTACAGGTCACGCGGGATGGACACCAGGTAGGCCTTGTCGTGGCTGGCCGGGATGTGCATCAGGATGATGGTGTCGGACCGCCACTTGCCGGCACTGTCGACCGGCGCGTCCGGATCCCGGGAGTCGGTGCCCACCAGCAGGATGTTGAGCGCACCGTCCACCGTCTTGGCCGGCCGCCCCGCGGTGATGGCCGAGAACGGGTCGGTGCGGGCGAGGTCCGAGTTCAGGTTGCGGGCGTAGAACCAGGCGCCGGTACCGGCCAGCAGGCCGAGGACGAGCACCGCCACGCCGGCCACCAGGGCGATCCGGCCCCAGCGGGGACGCCGTCGACGCGGGCCGGTGGGGGCGGCCGGCCAGGTGGGCCCGCCCGGTCCGCCCGGTCCGCCGGAGTCGACGCCGAACCCGGGGCGCTCGTAGCCACCGTCCCGGCGACCGTCTCCGGGACGCGGGATCCGGCCGCGACCATCGACGGCGCCGCGACCGGGCACGGTCGCCCGGCCGGCCGAGCCACCGGATGGGCGCGGGTGAACGTCGCCGGACCGGCCGGCGGGCGGATTCGCTGACATGTCACTCAGGGTACGTAGTCAAAACAAGAAAACCCTGAAGGCGGAGGGGGATATGGGCGGGTATCCCGTCCTCCGTCCCGAGTTACGCCAGCCGAGCCCGGAAGTATTCGATGGTGCGGGAGAGGCCGGTCCGGGGGTCGATCTGCGGTTCGTAACCGAGCCGTTCCCGCGCCAATGTGAGGTCTGGGCGCCGCTTCTCCGGGTCGTCGGCGGGACGGGTGACATAGGTCACCTCGGATTGGCCGCCGGTCATCTCGACGATCAGCTCGGCGAGCTTCCGCATCGACATCTCGTGCTCGGTGCCGCAGTTGACCGGGCCGGTCTCGGTGGAGTCGAGCAGCAGCAGGATGCCCCGGACCAGGTCGTCGACGTAACAGATGGACCGGGTCTGCGCGCCCGTGCCGTGCACGGTGAGCGGCTCGCCCCGCAGTGCCTGGGTGATGAACGCGGGGATCGCGCGCCCGTCGTCGGGACGCATCCGCGGACCGTAGGTGTTGAAGATCCGGACGATCGCGACGTCCAGCCCGTGGAGTCGGTGGTACGCCATGGTGGCGGCCTCGGAGAACCGCTTGGCCTCGTCATAGACGCTGCGCACGCCGTTGGGGTTCACGTTGCCCCAGTAGGTCTCCGGCTGGGGGTGGACCAGCGGATCACCGTACGCCTCGGAGGTGGAGGCCATCAGGAAGCGGGCTCCGTCGGCCTGCGCCCGCTCCAGCAGGTGCAGGGTGCCCAGCGAACCGACCCGCAGGATCTCGATGGGCAGCAGCGCGAAGTCGGTCGGGCTGGCCGGGGAGGCCATGTGCATGATCGCGTCAAAGCGCTCGGCCAACGCCGGGTGGTGGGCCGGCAGGCCATCCGAGATGTCCGCCTCGACCAGCGTGAACCGGGGTTCGTCGGCCAGATGTGACAGGTTCTCCTTGGAACCCGTCACGAAGTTGTCCAGGGCCACCACGCTGCATCCGCGCTTGATCAGCGCGTCGACCAGGTGGGACGGAACGAAACCGGCACCGCCGGTGACGAGGATGCGGTGTCCGGACCCGAATCGCTGCGAAACCACCATGCGGCTGAGCCTACACATTCATGAGATCCCGAGCGCACCCGACGGGGGTGATACGCGAGACCCCCTCCCGTCCGTCAATTCGGCGGGGAGGGGGCCTCGGGTGTGCTCGTCGTTGCCCGCCACCGGCCGGCCGGGGCTGACGTCCCGGCCGACCGGGGTGGCTCAGTGCGCGCCGGCGCCGGTCAGCGACCGGACCTCCAACTCGGCGTACTTCGCCTCGTCGTGCTCCTTGGACAGCAGGGTGCCGAGCCAGCCGCACAGGAAGCCGAACGGGATCGAGATGATGCCGGGGTTGGACAGCGGGAACCACTGCCAGTCGTGCTTCGGGAACATCGCGGTCGGTGAGCCCGAGACCACCGGCGAGAAGAAGACCAGCACCACGGCCGCGAGCAGGCCGCCGTAGATGGCCCAGACCGCCCCGGAGGTGTTGAACCGCCGCCAGAACAGGCTGTAGAGGATGGCCGGCAGGTTCCCCGACGCGGCCACCGCGAAGGCGAGGGCCACCAGGAACGCCACGTTCAGGCTCTGCGCGAAGATCGACAGTACGATCGCGATCGCGCCGATCACCAGGGCGGAGATCCGGGCGACGTTCACCTCCTGCCGTTCCGACGCCTCGCCCCGCTTGACGACGTTGGCGTAGAAGTCGTGCGCGAGGCTGGACGAGGACGCCAGGGTGAGCCCGGCCACCACGGCCAGGATGGTGGCGAACGCGACGGCCGCGATGACCGCCAGCAGGATCGAGCCGCCGGTGTCGCCGCCCAGGTAGTCGATGCCGAGTGCCTGGGCGAGCTGCGGCGCGGCCGTGTTGCCGGCCTTGTCCTGCTCACTGATGGCCTTGCTGCCGACCAGCGCCGCGGCACCGAACCCGAGGGCCAGGGTGAACAGGTAGAAGACGCCGATGATCCCGATCGCCCACAGCACGCTGCGCCGGGCCGCGCGGGCGGTCGGCACGGTGTAGAAGCGGATCAGGATGTGCGGCAGGCCGGCGGTGCCCAGCACCAGGGCCATGCCCAGCGACAGCAGGTCCATCTTGCTGTAGAACGTCTTCGTCGCGTCGGCGCTCTCCACCCCGTATCTGAGGCCGGGTTCCAGGAAGGCGTTGCCCTTCCCGGAGGCCCGCGCGGCGTCGCCGAGCAGGGTGGACAGGTTGAACTTGTAGTGCGCCAGCACCAGCAGCGTCATGATCAGCGTCCCGCCCATCAGCAGGATCGCCTTGACGATCTGGACGTACGTGGTGCCCTTCATCCCGCCGACCGTGACGTAGACGATCATCAGGGCGCCGACCAGGATGATGGTGGCCACCTTGGCGGTGCTGGCATCCATGCCCAGGAACGTGGTGCCCGGCTTGATCCCCAGCAGCAGCGCCACCAGGGCGCCCGCGCCGACCATCTGGGCCAGCAGGTAGAAGATCGACACCGTGATGGTGGAGACCGCCGCGGCCGTCCGGACCGGCCGCTGCCGCATCCGGAACGCCAGCACGTCGGCCATGGTGTACCGGCCGGAGTTGCGGAGCAGCTCGGCCACCAGCAGCAGCGCCACCAGCCAGGCCACCAGGAAGCCGATCGAGTAGAGGAAGCCGTCGTACCCGTTCAGCGCGATGATGCCGGCGATCCCGAGGAACGAGGCGGCCGACATGTAGTCGCCGCCGATCGCCATCCCGTTCTGGAACCCGGAGAACGACCGGCCCCCGGCGTAGAAGTCGGTGGCCGTCCGGGTCTGTCGGCTGGCCCAGATGGTGATGGCCAGGGTGACCGCCACCAGCACCAGGAACAGCGTGATGGTCAGGCCCCGGGCGGAGCCGGCCGAGGCGGCGGCGAGGGTGGGGCTCACGAGTCACCTCCGGTCAGCTCGGCCCGGATCCGGTCGGCCACCGGGTCCAGTTGACGGTCGGCGTAGCGGGAGTACGCCCAGGCGATCAGGAACGTCGAGGCGAACTGCAACAACCCGAACACCAGGGCCACGTTGATGTGTCCGAAGAGGATCTGGCCCATGAAGCCGCGGGCGTACGCGGACAGGATCACGTAGAGCGCGTACCAGCAGAAGAACGCCACGGTCATCGGGAAGACGAAACGGCGCAGCGCCCGACGCAGACCGGTGAACTCGGCCGACCGGGCCACTTCCAGATAGCGGTCCGCTGGATCGGCCGGGCTGGCCGGGGTCTCGGCGGGAGTATCCGTTGACATGCTCAGGTCACCACCTTCCGGGTGGGGGATTCCGGGCGCACGTTAGGTAGCCGTGCCGTGGCGCGGAAGTGCCTGGACCGGGGCATGCGGGCGGGTGCGCCGAACGGCCGACCCGGTGCGCCGAGTGACCTTGGTCACGCCGTTCGCCGCTCGACCACCGGGTCCTGGAGCGGTGCCAGCCGGTTCCGGGCCGACGGCTGGGCGGTCAGTCGGCGAGCGTCCGGTAACGGCCGCGGTGGTGCAGCAGCGGCGGTACGTCGGCGGTCAGCTCCACGGTCTCGATGGTGGCCTCGACCAGCAGCGCCCAGCCGTACGGGCGGGCCTCGTCCAGCCGGCAACCAGCCCAACCGCCGGCGTCGGCCGGCACCGGCCCGTAGTCGGTCTCGACCCACTCGTCCACGGCGAACAGGCCGCCAGGGGACGGGAACAGCCCGGCGAACCGGTCGGCGAGCTGCCGGTGGCCCGGCCCGAGGGGGGTGACGGCGAACCGTTCGGCCGCCGTGATGGCCGACCACAGCTCGGACTCGTCGTCGACCAGACCCAGCAGCCGGCCGGGTTCGCCGTCCGCCACCAGCGTGGCGGAGACGGTGAGCCCGGCCGGTCCCGGCGCGGTCCACAGCGTCACCGGGGCCGCCAGCCGACCGCGTAGCCGCCGGACCGGCGACCGGTCCGCCAGCGGGGTCGCGAACGGGTCCGTGTGGTGGATCTGCCCGCCGGTCGGCTCCGAGACTGTCACCCGAGCGATTCTGCCCGCTCCGGCCGGCCCGTGCCGGTCACCACCGGATCCGCCGGTCGCCCAACCGGATCTGCGGGTCGGTGCCGGATCCGCCGGTCGCCACCGCAGCCGAGGGCCGCCGGGTGTGGGTGTGCCGACGCGCGGTCACGGGGCCGACGGTCGGTGGATCAGCGGCGCGGGGTCACGGCCTGGAGCAGTTCCGGCATCCGGTGGTCCAGCACGTCCCCGGCGAGGTACGTCCCCAGGATCACCGCGCCGAGCCCGTACCCGAGACCGATCGGGAGGAGCAGCCAGAGTCGGGCGTCGCCGAGCAGCACGTTGGCCACCACCATCGGGCTGCCGACCACGGCGGAGCCGAGCATGGCGAGGAAGCTCAGGAGGCTCTTCGCCGAACCCGCGCCGGTGTTCATGGCGAACGGGTTGCTCGACTCCGGGAGGGCGTACGCGCCCAGAACCGAGACGTACTGGTTGACCGCCAGCCCGGCACCGTACGCGCCGAACAGCGTGCCGGCGATCATCCCCAGCCACCCCGGTCGGCCGAGCAGCACCGCCAGCACCACCGAGATGACCGCGATCAGCGGCACCACGTACAGCGAGAAGGCCGTCACCCGGGCGCGCAGCTCGGTCCGCCCGGGGACCCCGGCCGTGACGTTCGCCGCGTACGCGCTGCCGTCGTTGCCGAACTGGTTGGCCAGGGTGACGGCCGCGAGAACGCCCACGAAGAGCAGCGACAGGCTGAGCTTGCTGGCCGACGGGGCGTCCGGACCGTCGGCCCCACCGACGCTGCGGATGTTCATCATGGCCGGGATGAAGACACCGACCACCGCGAACGTGATCAGGCCGGCCCGGCGTCGCATGTCGCGCCACCAGTAGCGGGCCTCGCGGGCGACCAGCGCGCCGTACCGGTTCGGGCGCAGCCCGCGCAGCGCCCGGGGAAAGAGCTGGTGTACGGCGCCGCCGGTGGCCGTTCCCCGGTTGGCGCCGCCGCCCGCCGAGCCCACCATGGCCGACTCGACCGAACGGGACCACCAGAGCAGCAGCAGGCCGATCGTGACCAGCACGATCAACAGCTTGACCGGTGCCGCCCAGGCGCGTCCGGCCGCCACGTCCAGCCCCATCGTGAACGGGGCGCCGAACGGGGTCCAACCGATGATCCGGGCGGGCGTCGCGTACCGGTCCCAGTCGGCGTTCTCGACCGTGCCCAGGACCGCGATCTGGAGCGGGCCGAGCAGCGCGGCGAAGAGCGCGAGCAGGACGGCGGCCAGGTCGCGGACCCGGCGGGACCGCAGCATCGTGGCGAACGCGCTGGTGACGGCGCGGCTGACGGCCACGCAGAGCACGATGCCGGCGAGCACGCCGAGCGCCGCGACGAGCCCGGCCGGGGCGTCACCCAGACCCCAGGTGCCGACCACCAGCCCGGCGGCGCCGAGCAGCGAGGCGATCGCCGGGACGCCGAGCAGGGCGGCGGCGAGCAGGCCGGTGATCAACGTGCGCCGCCGCAACGGCAGCAGGGCGAACCGGGCCGGATCCAGCGTTTCGTCGACGCCGAAGAAGGCCAGCGGCAGGAAGAGCCAGCCCAGCACGAGCAACGTGCCGCCGAACGACGCGACCAGCAGCTCGATGTCCGACCGACCGTCCAGGCCGGGTGCCGCGAGCAGCAGGAACCCGGTTCCGGCGAACCAGAGCCCGACCAGGATGCCGACGATGAACATGACGATGCGGCCGACCTGTCCGCGGAACCTGTTCCGCAGCACCCGCAGCTTCAGCCGGACGAAGTGCCCCGGTGACACCCGCCGGACGGCCACCTCCGGCCGCTCGTTGGGTACGGCGACACTCGTCACAGCCACGCCAACTCCTCGCCGGTCGCGGTACGGCCGCCGACCACCTCGACGAAGGTCTCCTCCAGCGAACGTTCCCCGCGCACCTCAGCAAGCGTGCCGACCCGCTTGATCCGCCCGTCGGCCAGGATGGCCACGTGGCTGCACAGCCGCTCCACCACCTCCATCACGTGGCTGGAGAAGATCACCGTGCCGCCGCCGGTGACGTACCGGTGCAGGATGTCCCGGATCAGCGCGGCCGAGACCGGGTCGACCGCCTCGAACGGTTCGTCGAGGACGAGCAGCCGGGGCGCGTGCAACAGCGCGCAGGCCAGCCCGATCTTCTTCTTCATCCCGGCCGAGTAGTCGATCACCAGGGTCCGCCCGGCGTCGGCCAGGGCCAGCACGTCGAGCAGTTCGCGGGCCCGCTGGTCCACCACGGCCGGATCCATGCCCCGCAGCAGTCCGTGGTACGCGAGCAACTCGGGCCCGGTCAGTCGGTCGAACAGCCGGACGCCGTCCGGCATCACCCCGAGGAGCTGCTTGGCCCGCACCGGGTCGTCCCACACGTCGTGGCCCAGGACCCACGCCGTACCGGCATCCGGGCGCAGCAATCCGACGGCCATCGAGAGGGTGGTGGTCTTGCCGGCACCGTTGGGCCCGAGCAGCCCGTAGAACGACCCGGCCGGGACGTCGAGATCAACCCCCGCCACCGCGACCTTGTCGTCGAACCGTTTTGCCAGCCCACGGAGCGCGAGGGCCGACTGTCCAGCACCGTCCATGCGGTCACGGTAGTCCGCCGGGGCCAGCCCGGCATGCGCTGCGGGAGACCGGTCAGCGAGGTTGAGCGGGGGCCCTTCCTATACGAAAAGCGATAGCAGGGGGCCCTTCCTTACAGGCGGATGGCCTCCGGGGCGTGCAGGCGGAGCATGGTGGCGCCCACGTCCAGCGGCGCCCGCCGCCGGGTGGCCACCGAGGTGACCGTCATCACGGTGAAGGCGAGCGGAACGGTCCAGGCGGCGGGCTGGGTGACCAGCACCGACGGCCAGCCGGACAGCGGCGGTCCGAGCACGGTGACCAGCACGGCCAGCACCGCCGCCCCGCCCCCGGCCAGGATCCCGGCGGCGGCGCCGACGTCGGTCAGCCCGCGCCACCAGATCCCCAGCACCAGCAGCGGGCAGAAGCTGGACGCGGCGACCGCGAAGGCCAGCCCGACCACCTGGGAGACGTCCAGCCCGGTCACGGTCAGCGCCAGGACGATCGGCACCACCCCGGCCACCACCGCGGCCAGCCGGAAGCCCCGCACCGAGCCCCGGCCCAGCACGTCGGCCGAGAGCACCCCGGCCACGCTGGTGAGCAGCCCGGAGGAGGTGGACAGGAAGGCCGCGAAGGCGCCCGCCGCGACCAGCGCGGCCAGCAGGTGGCCCAGCGTCGTACCGCCGAGCACCGCCGACGGCAGCAGCACCACCACGGCGTCGGTGTCGCCGGTGACCAGCAGTTGCGGGGTGTAGACCCGGCCCAGCACGCCGTACAGGGTGGGCAGCAGGTAGAAGGCGCCCACCAGGCCGAGCACCACCAGCGTGGTCCGGCGGGCGGCGGCGCCGTCCCGGTTGGTGTAGAACCGCACGAGTACGTGCGGCAGCCCCATCGTGCCGAGGAACGTCGCCAGGATCAGCGAGTACGTGGCGAACAGCCCGCGATCGTCCCGACCGGCGGCGCTGGGCAGCAGCCAGTCGACGCCGTCCCGGGTCTGCACCGTCGACACCCGCGGCACCGGCTCGCCGGCGGCGAAGTCCAGCCGGTCGCCGGGGCGTACCAGCTGGATCGTGCCGTCGGCCCGGGTGACGGTCGCGGTGTCCCGGACCTCGACGGCGGTGGCGGTCCGGAACACCGTGCCGGCCGGTGGGGTCACCGCGGGCCGGCCGTCCGACTGCCACTGCAACACCAGGAAGATCGCGGGTACGGCCAGCGCGGTCAGCTTGAGCCAGTACTGGAACGCCTGCACGAAGGTGATCGCCCGCATCCCGCCGAGCGCCACGTTCGCGGTGACCACCGCGCCCACCAGCAGGGCGCCGAGCGCGTACGGCAGGCCGGTCACCGTGGTCAGGGTGAGGCCGGCGCCCTGCAACTGGGGCACGAGGTACAGCCAGCCGATGAAGATCACGAAGAGCGTGGCCAGCTTGCGCAGTCGACGCGAGCCGAGCCGCAGTTCGCAGAAGTCGGGCAGGGTGAACGCGCCGGACCGGCGCAGCGGGGCCGCCACGAACAGCAGCAGGGCCAGGTAGCCGGCGGCGAACCCGACCGGATACCAGAGCACGTCGACGCCGTACTTCAGGATCAGGCCGGCGACGCCGAGGAAGGACGCCGCCGACAGGTACTCGCCACCGATCGCGGCGGCGTTCCAGGTGGGACTGACCATCCGGGAGGCGACCAGGAAGTCCGAGGTGGTGCGGGCCACCCGCAGGCCGTAGAAGCCGATGGCGAGGGTGACCAGGGTGACCGCGACGATGGCCGGTACGGCGTACGGGGTGACCATCAGCGCTCCGGTCGCTGGACCAGGTCGGTGAAGTCCTGCTCGTTACGTTCCGCCCAGCGGACGTACAACCATCCCATCCCGACCAGGAACGGGTACGCGGCGATCCCCAGCAGCAGCCACGGCAGGTCGACCCCGAACACGGTCAGCCGGCCCACCGTCGGCGCGATGGCGAAGAGCATGGGCAGCCCGCCCAGTGCGATCGCCACCACCAGGGCCAGCCGGAGCGCGAGCGCCAACTGGGCCCGGACCAGCCCCCGGACCAGGGCGTCGCCCACCTGGGTTCCCTGGGTCAGCTCGGTCCGGGTGGCCGCCCGGGGCGCGGGCCGGCGGCCCACCTCGGCCAGCACGACACGCGCCCGCCGGGGCGGACCCGGTGGCGGCGGTGGCGCCGGTGCGTCGCTGGTTGCGGCCATCCCGGCAGTCTCACCGCCCGATGATGATTGTCAAGCCCGGCCGCCACCTCGACCGGGGTTGGCGCGTTGTGGACAACCTGTGGGTAACCCGTCACCCCTGTGGATAACTCGTGTTGGTTGTGGATGACGTCAGCGCCCGCTCCGGCACCTGACCCGAACCATCGTCGCGGTTGACCCGGTCAGCGGGTCCAGTCCTGCTTCGCGGCCCGGACCAGCTTGTCCTTCAACTCCCGGGTGTGCCGCCGGCTCACCGGCAGCTCCGCGCCGTCCACCAGCACCACGTACCCGGCGTTGACCAGCCGCAGCTCGGCGATCAGCCGCAACTGCACCAGATACGACCGGTGGATCCGGACGAAACCGGCGTCCGCCCAGCGCTCGGCCAGGGTGGCCAGGGGCACCCGGACCAGATGCGAGCCCTCCGAGGTGTGCAGCCGGGCGTAGTCGCCCTGCGCCTCCACCCAGCGCACGGCCGAGCGGGGCAGCATCCGGGTCGTACCGGCCAACTCGACCGGGATGGCCGGATCCTCCTCGGCGCGGGCCAGCGCGGCGGGATGGCTGGCCACCACCCGGGAGCCGGCCACCCGCCGGACCGCCTCGGCCAGGCGTTCCGTCCGGACCGGCTTGCGGACGTAGTCGGTCACGCCGAGGTCGAAGGCGTCGACCGCCGCGTCGTCGTACGCGGTGACGAAGACGATGGCCGGCGGCCGGACGAACCGTCGCAGCACCCGGGCCAGCTCCATGCCGTCCAGCCCGGGCATCCGGATGTCCAGGAAGACCGCCTCCACGTCGGCGTCCCGGAGCACCCGCAGCGCCTCCGTGGCGTCACCGGCGGTGTGTACGTGGGCCACCCGGGGATCTGCGCGCAGCAGGTAGGCCAGCTCGTCGAGCGCCGGCGGCTCGTCGTCCACGGCCAGCACCCGCAGGAACGGCGTCACGTGCCGGCCCGCACGTCGCGGTGGAACTTCGGTACCCGCATGCTCACCTTCGTACCTGCTCCCGGGGCCGTCTCCACGACCAGTCCGAACTCGTCACCGAACGCCGCGCGCAACCGCTCATCCACGTTCGACAGCCCGACGTGCTGGCCCGAGTCGTCCGCCCGGAGCGCGGTCTCCCCGTCCGCCGGACCGTCCGCCGGGCCGCCCAGCAGCACCGCCGGGTCCATCCCGACGCCGTCGTCCTCGACCGTCAGGTGGCACTCGGCGCCCGCGTCCCGGGCCATGATGCTCACCATCCCCACCCCGGTCTTGCGGGACAGCCCGTGCCGGACCGCGTTCTCCACCAGCGGTTGCAGGCAGAGGAACGGCAGGCTGACCGGCAGCACCTCGGGGGCCACCTGCAACCGCACCTGGAGCCGGTCGCCGAACCGGGCCCGTTCGATGGTCAGGTACCTGTCGATCGAGCGCAACTCCTCGGCCAGGGTGGTGAAGTCGCCGTGCGCCCGGAAGGAGTAGCGGGTGAACTCGGCGAACTCCAGGATGAGTTCCCGGGCCCGCTCCGGGTCGGTCCGGACGAACGACGCGATGGCGGTCAGCGCGTTGTAGATGAAGTGCGGGCTGATCTGGGCGCGCAGCGCCCGCACCTCGGCCCGGGCCAGCCGCTCCCGGGAGGACTCCAACTCGGCGAGCGCGAGCTGGCCACTGGCCCAGTGCGCGGTCTCCAGCGCGGCCTGCACCAGGCCCGGTGCCGGGTGATCGTCGGAGACCGCCGCGAGGGCGCCGACCGGCCGGTGGTCCGGGCCGCGTAGCGGGGCGACGACGGCCCCGCGCACCGGGCAGTCGACCCGGTCGCACCGCAGATCCGACTCGCCCAGCACGGTGGACCGGTCGGCCGAGATGGCCCGGTGTGCCGCCGCCACCAGTTGGTCCAGGTGGTGCCCGCCACGGCCGTCGAAGGCCAACGCCGTGCGGTCGTCGACCAGCGCCAGCCCGGTCGCGCCGACCAGGGCCCGCAGATGGCGTACGGCCTTCGCGGCGCCCGCGGGGGTCAGCCCGCCGCGCAGCGGTTCGGCGGCGAGTCCGGCGGTGTGCAGGACGTCGTACGTGGCCCGCTGGCCCGCCGTGACGATGCCGCGCCGGGCCCGCAGCCGGACCACCGCGTACACGGCGGCGCCGAGTGCACTGATCAGCACCACGACGGCCAGTGCCGCGGACAGGTTGGCAGCCACCTGTCGAATCCTGACCGCTCGGGACCGGGTGCGCCAGGGGGGTCGGGACGCTAGTACGCGCCCTTGCGGGCCAGCACCACGCCGACGGTGCGCCACAGGATGCTCAGGTCGTACGCCAACGACCAGTTGTCCACGTAGTAGAGGTCCAGCCGGACCGCCTCGTCCCAGGACAGGTCGGAGCGGCCGGAGACCTGCCACAAACCGGTCATGCCCGGCCGGACCAGCAGCCGGCGGCGGACATCGCCGAGGAAGTCGCCGTCGTCGGCGGGCAGCGGGCGCGGCCCGACCAGCGACATCTCACCTTTCAGCACGTTGATCAGCTGCGGCAGTTCGTCCAGCGAGCTGGCCCGCAGGAACCGGCCGATCGGGAAGACGCGCGGGTCCTGACGGATCTTGAAGAGCATTCCGTCGGTCTCGTTCTGGTCCACCAACCCGGCCAGGCGATCTTCCGAGTCGACGTACATGGTCCGGAACTTCCAGACCCGGAACGTCCGGCCCTCGTGCCCGACCCGCGGCTGCCGGAAGAAGACCGGACCCCGGTCGGAGAGCCGGATCGCGACGGCGATCGCGAGGAACAGCGGGATCAGCAGCAGTAGGCCCAGCCCGGCGGCAACCCGGTCCATCAGGCTCTTGACCAGCAGCGCGGGCCCGGAGAGCGTGGGCTCCTCGACGTGCAGCAGCGGCAGGCCCTCGATGGGTCGGATGTGCACCCGGGGGCCGGCGATGTCGGTCAGCTGCGGGGCCACCACGAGGTCGACCCCGGAACCCTCCAACTGCCAGGCCAGCCGGCGCAGCTCACCCGGCTCGGCGCTGGCCGAGCCGCAGACCGCGATCGTGTCCCCGGCCACCTCGCGGACCAGCGCGAGCACGTCCCGGCCCGCGTACACCGGAACAGGGGTTTCGATGCCCCGGGCGGCGGCGAAGCCGTCGGTGAGCGCGATGGCCACCGGGACCAGGCCGGCGGCCGGGCTACGGGTCACCGCGCGGTAGACCTCCAGGGCGTCCGGGAGCGTGCCGACCAGCACCATCCGGTGCCCGGCATGCCCACCCCGGGTACGTATCCCGTGCAGCACCAGCCGGGCCAGGTAGCGCGTCAGCAGGATCAGCACGGTGGCACCGACCAGGGCGGTGGCCACGGCGAACCGGGACAGATCTGTCTTGCTGACGAAGGCGAGGAACGAGACGCTGGCGGCGACCGTCACCGAGGCCCGGATGACCCGCTTGAACTCTTCCGGCCCCAGCCCGAGATAGCGCCGGTCGTAGGCCCGGTTGCCCCACAGGATGAGCAGCCAGCCGAGCGGCAGCAGCAGGAAGGAAACCGTGTAGAACCAGGTCGGGTCGTCGCCCTTGGCGTTGAAGAAGCCGGCCCGGGCCTGGCTGAAGGTGGTGATCGCGATCCAGCTCGCCAGTGCGGCCGCGCCGAAGTCGGCAAGCAGCAGAGCAGCCGTGTACGGCCGGTGCCAGCGGGACACCCGGCGCCGGGCTCGCGCCCAGGCCAGCCGTGGCACACCGTTGGGTGCCGGTCCTCCGCTCGGCGGCTGGATCTCGAAACTGTCGACGTGACGCGCGTTGGCGCTCCGGTAGGTGTGGCCTTCCGGGCGTTGGAGGCTCGTGGTCACCTCGCCTAGGTCCTCCCGCATGACACGTGCCGCCCATTCCCCATAAGGGCTCGGGTCGCCCACAGTCCCAGTCTCCCACGCTGACCCTGGCCGAATGTCGACCCGGGAGACATTACGCCCCTGCGCCGGACCACCACCCGACCGCTGGCGGGACCCCGCGCCATTCGCGGACCGAGCCACTATACCGACGGATCGAGCCAGGCGAAGGTGCGCGTACCGGGCGGATTTCGCACGGGCTGGCGGAATTCCCGCCGGCCCTCACTCAGCGCACAAGTCGCGACAACCGACGGTCAGCCAATGGCTTGCCGCCGGTTTGACACCCCGGGCAGTACTGGAGGCTCGAATCGGCGAACGACACCTCGCGGATCGTCGTACCGCAGACCGGACAGGGCAGGCCGGTCCGGGCATGCACGGTGAGACCGGCGCGTTTCTCCCCCTTGAGTTCCGCGGCCCGCTGCCCCACCGAACGTTCCACCGCGGCCGACAGCACCCGCCGGGTCGCCGTGTGCAGCGCCTCGACCTGTTCCGCACTCAGCCGGTCGGTCATCGCGAACGGGGACAGCTTCGCCGCGTGCAGGATCTCGTCCGAGTACGCGTTGCCGACCCCGGCGAGCACCTGCTGGTCGGTGATCATCCCCTTGAGCTGGCCCCGGCGGCTCCGGATCCGCTCGGCGAAGGTCGCCAGGTCGGCCGATAGTGCGTCCGGCCCCAGCCGGGCCACACCGGGCACCAGCGCCGGGTCGGTGACCAGGTACGCGGCGAGGCTCTTCTGGGTGCCCGCCTCGGTCAGGTCGAAGCCGGACCCGTCGTCGAGGCGTACCCGCAGGGCGATCGGCCCCTTGCCGGGCTTGAGCGGCAGCGCCGAGGGGAACGCCTCGCGGTAGTGCAGCCAGCCGGCGCGGGCGAGGTGGACCACCAGATGCAGATCGCCGTCGAAGGACACGTCCAGGAACTTGCCGTGCCGGCCCGCCCCGGTCACCTCCCGGCCAGCGACGGCCGAGGGCGGCGGATCGTACGTCTTCAGCGCGGACAGCGACGTCACCTCGAGCCGGTCGACCCGCCGGCCGACGGCCCGCTCGCGCAGGTAGGCGCCCAGCGCCTCCACCTCGGGTAACTCCGGCACGGTTCAACGGTAGCTTGTTCCCTCATGAAGGTGGTCGTGGCGCACAACCGCTACCGGTCCGGTCAGCCGTCCGGGGAGAACACCATCGTCGACGCGGAGATCGAGCAGCTCACCGCCGCCGGCGTCGAGGTGCTGCCGTTCCTGCGCAGCTCGGACGAGATCCCCGAACTGCCGGCCAGTTCCCGGGCGCTGCTGCCGCTGTCGCCGATGTACGCGCCCCGGGCGCAACGTGACCTGGCCCGGTTGATCGAGACGCACCACCCCGATCTGCTGCACCTGCACAACCCGTACCCGCTGCTCTCGCCGTGGGTGGTGCGGACCGCGCACCGGCACGGTGTGCCCGTGGTGCAGACCGTGCACAACTACCGGCAGGTCTGCTCCTCCGGGATCTACTTCCGGGACGGCCGGATCTGCACCGACTGCCGGGGTCGGGCGCTCGGGGTGCCGGCGATCGTCCACCGGTGCTACCGGGGCTCCCGGGCGCAGAGCGCGCTGATGGCCACCACGCTGGCGGTACACCGCCCGACGTGGCGTTCGGTCGACCGGTACATCGCGCTGACCGGCGGGATCGCCGAGCACCTGCGCGACTACGGCATCCCGGCCGACCGGATCGTGATCAAGCCGAACGCCATCCCGGACCCGGGGCCGCCGCAGCCGCTCGGCGAGGGCTTCCTCTACTACGGCCGGCTGTCCGGGGAGAAGGGTCTCGGACTGCTGCTGGAGGCGTGGCAGCGGCACCCGGACGGCGCGTTGGGACCGCTGCGGATCGCCGGCGACGGCGAACTGCGACCGCTGGCCGAGGCGGCCGCGGTGGCCCGGTCGGACGTGTCCTACCTCGGACCACTGGATCGGGCCGGGGTGGCCGACGCACTTCGCTCGACCGCCGTCGTCCTGGTGGTGCCGACCTGGCACGACGTGCTGCCCACGGTGGTCATCGAGGCGCTGGCGGCCGGCCGGCCGGTGCTCGGCACGGCGCTCGGCGGCATCCCGTACCTGCTGGGTCTGGCGGACCCGACCGCGGACCTCCCGACCCTCGACGTGGGCCTCTCAGCGGCCCCGGGTGGTGCGGGTCTCCCGGTGGCCTCGGGTGGTGCGGGCCGCCCGGCGGGGGCGGGACCGGCCGGCTGGGCGGTGCCCGCCAACGTCGCGGCCGTGGCTGCCGCGCTGCCGGCGGCCCGCGACGGCGCGGCGGCGCTGGCGCCCGCCGCCCGGGTCCGGTACGAGCGGACGTTCGCCCCGGGCGTGGTGACCCGGCAACTCCTCGACATCTACGCCAGCCTCAAGGTCGACTCACTGTCGGCGGAACAGGGGTGTCCGACCGGCTCGGACCCCCCAACTCCGCCGACAGTGAGTTGACCTTGTGGGATGTGCGCGGTGTCGCCGTCAGCGCAGCGCGGAGCGGGCCGAGAAGGCGATACTGGCCAGGAGGAATCCGCCGTTGACGATGGTGAACGCGACCAGCAGTCCCACGGTCCAGGCGGGTACGAGGGTCAGCACCAGGCCCGACACGAAGATCACCGCACCGTAGTCGCGGACCAGTTTGACCGCCCGGACCGGCAGGGACCGGGAGGGCGCCATGCTCGCCGCGTTCGGACCGGCCTGCATCACCGAGGTGACCAGGTTGACCATCCAGGTGCCCGCGAAGGCCGCCACCAGCCAGGTCGGGATGTCCCGCCACTGCGCCACGGCCACCGACGACAGGGCGGCCACCAGGGCGATCTGCGCCGCCACGTCGCAGAGCACGTCGATCCGGGCCCCCGCCGGGCTGCCCTGGCCGGTCACCCGGGCCAACTGTCCGTCGGCGCAGTCGAAGGCGTACGCGAGTTGCCAGCCGACCAGCGCCAGCAGTCCGACGGGCCAGGCCGGCAGGTCGCCACGAGCCACCCGAGGCGCCAACGCCACCACGGTCGCCGAGGTGGCCAGCCCGAGTACCAGGTTGACCAGGGTGAGCGTCGTGGGAGCCGCGCCGAGCCGTTGGCCGGTGCGGGCCAGCACTGCGCCGAGCCACTGGCTGACCGCCTCGCTGAACAGCCCGCCGCCCCGGTTGGTCCGGTAGAAGTCGCGGACCGCCGGCGGGGTCGGCGCAGCCATGGTGGTCGTCGAGGACGGGGTCGGCTCAGCCACGGTGGTCATCGAGGGCCGGGGCGTGGTCGTCGAGGGCGGTAACGGCGGCAACGTAGTCTCCGAGCCGACGGCGGATCTCCGTGGCACTCAGGTCGAGGTGTTCGAGGATGGTGTACCGGTCCGGCCGGGTCCGCGGCGCGAAGGCCACCGCGTCGGCGAACTGTTCGTCGTCCAGTCCGACCTCGGCCGGGGTACGCGGCAGGTTGTGCCGGGCCAGGCAGGCCGACATCTGTCGCAGCCGGCGCTCATCGCCGCGCAACCAGGTGCAGAACAGCGCGCCGAGTCCGGCCAGTTCACCGTGCGAGGCGGTGTCGGGGAAGAGCGAATCGATGGCGTGCATGATCTCGTGACAGCCACCGCTGGCCGGTCGGCTGCTGCCGCACACCGCCATGGCGAGCCCGCTGGAGATCAGCCCCTCGGCAAGCACGATGACGAAGTCGTCGTCGGCCATGTCGCCCGGGTGGTTGATGAGCGCCTCGGCGGCCGCCCGGGCCAGTGAGGCGGCCAGCCCGTCCACCGGTTCCGCGCGGACCTTCCGGGCCAGTTCCCAGTCGGCCAGCGCGCTGATGTTGCTGATCACGTCGCCGATGCCGGCCCGGTTGTGCCGTTCGGGTCCGCTCTCCACGAAGTCCAGGTCGACGATCACCGCGATCGGGATGTGTACCCCGTAGGACCCCTTGATCCCGTCGGTGACCAGGCTGGCCACCGGGGAGGCGATGCCGTCGTTGGCCAGGGCGGTGGCGACCGAGACCATCGGCAGGCCGCGGCGCATCGCGGCGTACTTGGCGACGTCCACGGTCTTGCCGCCGCCGATGCCGACCACGGCGTCGTACGAGCGGGTCCGTAGCTTGCCGCCGAGTTCGAGGGCGGCATCCAGGGTGCCACCCGTGGTGGTGAAGACGTCCGCCGAGCCGAGCGTGGGCCGGATCAGCTCGGCGATCTTCTCGCCCTGTCCCGGTCCGACGACCACCGCCACGTCACCGCCGGCCGAGATGCGTCCGTCCGAGAGGATCCCGCCCAGGTCGGCCACGGCCCCCCGCCGCACGTCGATGTGCAGCGGGGCCTGGACGGAGCGGGCTAGTAGCGGCACGCGATCTCCCGGGCCCGGGCCAGGTCCTCGTGGTTGTCGACCTCTACCCACTCGACGTCGCCGATGGCCGCGCCGCGTACCTCGCCGCCCCGGTTCGCGTACTCCTGGTAGCCGTCCTCGTAGTAGAGGTTGGGGTCACGCCGCCAGGTGGCCTCCAGTGCGTCGGCCAGGTCCGCCGCCACCCGTGGCTCGATGAGCGTGGCGCCGATGTACTCCCCGTACGCCTCGGTCGGGTCCATCAGCTTGGTGATCCTGGTGAGCTGGCCGGCGGAGTCGAAGGTGGTCTTCATCTCCTCGTCGGCGAGCTTCTTGACCGTGTCCAGGGCGAGCAGGATGCCGGGTCCGCGCTCGGCGAGCAGCGTCCGCTCGACGCTCACCGGGTGCACGGTGTCCCCGTTCACCAGCAGCGCGCCGCGCGCGAAGTGGTCCCGGGCGAGCCACAGGGAGTAGGCGTTGTTCCACTCCTCGGCCTTGTCGTTGTACACCAGCGTGATCTTGACGCCGTACTTCTCCTGAAGGGCGTCGACCCGCGACTCGACCGCCCCGGCCGCGTAGCCGACCACGATCACCACGTCGGTGAGCCCGACCTCGGCGAGGTTACGCAGAGCGATGTCGAGGATCGTGGTCTCCCCGTCCACCGGCACCAGCGCCTTGGGCAGCGTGTCGGTGTACGGACGGAGCCGGCGCCCCGCACCAGCGGCGAGCACCATTCCGATCATGGAAACGGATCCTCCCTCAAGACAACAGTCGTCCGCGGAAGGATAGCGCCGGCTACCGGTCGCGGCGGCGTCAGCCGGTGTTCGGCCCCCGTTCATCGGAGTGTGCCGACCCGGGTCGAGCGGGGTGTTCAGTCCGGCCCGGCCGGGTGCTCACCTGGGCCCGGCCGGGTTCAGCCGGGCAGCGCGGCAAGCTCGGCCAGCAGCGACAGCCGTTCCTGGGGGGTCAACGCGGCGTACGGTCCGGCGGCCCGGCGGTCGGTCTCCTGCTCGATGGCCTGCCGTTCGGGTCCGGGGGTCAGGGCCACGATGCTCTGCGCCGTGTGCCCGGCCGCCGCCCAGGCGGCCGCGTGCGCGTCGGCCCGGTGGTAGCGCAGCACGCCCAGCCGGTTGAGCAGCAGCAGACCCGGCGTCGCCCGGACCGGCTCGTACGGCGGGGCCACGGTCCGGAACGCGGGACCGGCGTCCGCCTGCGCCGCCCTGAGCAGCCGGCCCAGCATGCCGACCAGCCGGGCCACCCGGTCGTCGTGGCTACGCCACAGCGCGGCGATGACCTCGGCGTGCAGCTCGTACAGCTCGGCCAGGAAGGCCAGCCCGCGTTCGGTGGCGGCGAACCCGCCGTCGATCCGTTGGATCATGCCGTGTGCCACCTGGCGGTCCAGCGTCCGGCGGCACTCGGCCGGGTCGTGGTACCGGGTGACGGCGGCGAACCCCGGGTCGTCCACCACACCGCCCGGGGCGGCCAGCCGGGTCCGGAAGTCGATCAGGAAGGCGATCGCGGCCGGTCCGCCGTACCGCTGGACCAGTCGGCTGCCACCGCCCAACCGCACGGCCGCCATGGCGGCCACGAAGACCCGGTCCACGGCGGGGGCGACGAGGGCCGCGATCCGGTATCCGGGCAGCGACACCAGATCGGTCCCGTCGGTCCGGGTCACCCGTTCCGGGGTCGCCGGACCGGTCACCGACCGGCCGTCCCGGTCAGGTCCGCGATGATCAGCATGCCGACACGGCGGAGAGGGCCCACGTCGGCAAGATTAGTGACCATCGGGGTGATCGGGACAGCCGGAGGGGCGGCGAGGCGGAGATCACGGTTCAGCATGCGGACACGGGCGGAACCAGTGTCCCGGCCGCCCTGGTCACCCGTACGCTCGGTAGTCATGACTGCGGAGCAGCTGATCTCCTTCGCCCGTGGGGCACCCTCGTTGGACATTATCGATGTCGACGGGCTCAAGGCCGCGGCCGTACGCGCCTTCGAGACCGACCCCGCCGGCATCACCGCGTACGGGACCAGCGTCGGTTACCCGCCGCTGCGCGAGTGGATCGCGCGCAAGCACGGCGTGAACACCGACCAGGTGCTGATCACCAACGGGTCGTTGCAGGCCGATGCCTTCCTCTTCGACCACCTGGTGAAGGCCGGCGACGCCGTGGTGGTCGAGCGCCCGACGTACGACCGGACCCTGCTGAACCTCCAGCAGCAGGGCGGCCAGGTCCACGGTGTGGCCATCCAGCCGGACGGCGTGGACACCGCCGAACTCCGCAAGCTGCTGGAATCCGGGGTACGCCCCAAGCTCGCGCACATCATCCCGAACTACCAGAACCCGGCGGGTGTGACGCTCTCCCTGAGCAAGCGCAACGAGCTGCTCGAACTCGCCGCGGAGTACGGGTTCACGATCTTCGAGGACGACCCGTACGCGGACATCCGGTTCCGTGGCGAGCGGCTGCCGTCCATGCTGTCGCTGGACCGGCGGGGCGTGGTGGTACACGCCTCCAGCTTCACCAAGACGGTCTGCCCCGGCGTCCGGGTGGGCTATCTGGTCGGTCACCCCGAGCTGATCGCCGCGATCGCCAAGCGAGCCACGAACCTGTACATCTCGCCCGGGTTGGTGGCCCAGGCGATCGTGCACCAGTTCTGTGTCTCGGGTGACATCGACCGGTCCATCGCCACCGTCTCGACGGCGCTGGGGGAGCGGGCCCAGGCACTGGCCGAGGCGCTGCGCCGGCACATTCCGGAGGCCCGGTTCACCGAGCCGGACGGCGGCTACTTCCTCTGGATCGAGCTGCCCGACGACGTACACAGTGACGACCTGGCGCCGGCGGCGTCCCGGCGCGGCGTGGCGGTGGTCAAGGGCAGCGACTTCGTCCTGGAGGGCGGCCAGCACGCGGTCCGACTGGCCTACTCGGCGGTGTCGGTCGAACAGATCGAGGAGGGGGTGCGCCGGCTGGCCGAGGCGGTCCGGGAGGTACGCCGCTGACGCCGAGCGCGTCGTCAAGGTTGTCGCGAGTTTCTGTCAGAAACATGACAGAAACTCGCGGATCCGGGGTGTGGGCCTTTTCTGGAACCGGTGACCGGCACACAATGCTCCGAGCGTCGTTCCCACGCACGTGGTCGCGGTGGCCCGCCGGTCACCCGGCGTCGAGGGGACGATGCCCAGGAACACGACCCCCGCCCCCAAGGGCGCCGGGTGGGCCGCTCGCACCTCATCCCCCCGACGCGGCCGGTCCACCCGGCGCCGCCCCCAACCGACGCCGACGCGGTCGTGCCCCGTCGATCGATTCAATCGGTCGTCGTCGTTCGCACCCCGGTCGATCGGGGCTGCCGCACCGCGCGGATCGGGATTGCGGCGGCCCCGTCCGGCGTACCCGGTGAGCTATCGGCGATCATGCTTTCCGCCGTCACCGGCGTACCCTGCAATCCGCGGGAGACCGGCGGAGAGGGGGCGGCGCGATGGCGGAACGGATCGAGCAGGGGCATCCGCGTGGTGACGGCGTCGGCCGGCCGAGGAACCGGGCCTGGGCAGCGCCGGTACGCGCGATGACCCGCATCCTGTCGCCGGACGGGCAGCGTCCCACCCCGCACACCGCGGAGGAACGGGACTCGGTCGTCGACTGCGGCCTGTACGTCAACGGCCAGCGCCAACCCGGTGACTGGCACTACGCCGACGCTCTCGCCGAGGCGCGGGACCGGCAGGACGCCTTCGTCTGGGTCGGGCTGCACGAACCGACCGCCGCCGCGATGACCGGCATCGCCGAGGCGTTCGGGCTGCACGAACTGGCCGTCGAGGACGCGGTCAAGGCCGAGCAGCGACCCAAGCTGGAACGGTTCGGCGAGGTCAACTTCCTGGTCATGCGCACCGCCCGGTACTGCGAGCACGACGAACTGACCGAGACCTCCGAGGTGGTGGAGACCGGCCAGGTGATGCTGTTCATCGGGCCGAACTTCGTGCTCAGCGTCCGGCACGGCGACGCCTGCCGGCTCGCGCCGATCCGTGCCGACCTGGAACGCAAGCGCGACCTGCTGGAACAGGGCCCGTGGGCGGTGGCGTACGCGGTCACCGACCGGGTGGTCGACCTGTATCTCGAGGTGGCCGACAAGATCGAGGACGATCTGGACGAGCTGGAGGCCGAGGTCTTCGCCCGGCAGGCCAGTGGCCGGATCCAGCGGATCTACCAGATGAAGCGGGAACTGGTCGAGTTCAAGCGGGCGGTGATCCCGTTGCAACGGCCCATGGTGCTGCTGACCGGGCAGCTCAACCGCGAGGTGCCCAAGGAGATCCGGCGCTATTTCCGGGACGTCCAGGACCACCTCAGTCGGACCGTCGAGCAGGTCAACTCGTACGACGACCTGCTCAACTCGATCCTTCAGGCCCGGCTGGCGCAGGTGACCGTCGAGCAGAACAACGACATGCGCAAGATCGCCGCGTGGGCGGCGATCGCCGCCGTCTGGACGGCCTTCGCCGGCATCTACGGGATGAACTTCAAGTACATGCCCGAGTTGGGCTGGAAGTACGGCTATCCGGGGGTGTGGGCGCTGATCCTGGTGATCTCCTTCGCCCTCTACCGCTGGTTCCGGCGCAACGGCTGGCTCTGACCGCCCGCCGCGACGCTCCCGGGCGCTGCCTGCCACCTCCCGCCGCTACGCGGCAGCGGGCGGCGGGCGTTAGGAAGGGCCCCTTCCTATACAAAAAGCGATAAGAAGGGGCCCTTCCTTTCCCTCACTTCTTGGCGGCTGGCGTGGCCTTCTCGGTGAGCGAGGCGGTCGCCGAGCCGGGCTTGTCGCCGCTGGTGGTGGCGCGCTGCGTCGTCGTGCTGGCGGTGGTCTGATCCGGGGTGACGGCCGTCTCCGGAGCCGTGGCGGCCGCCGCCGCGAGGTCGCTCTCGGTCCGGGCGGTCGGGTCGCTCGTCGGCTGGCCCGGTGACGTCGCCGGGCTGGCGACGGGGTTCAGCGAGGCGGCCGGGTCGTAGGCGTTCCACTCCTGGTTGTCGCGTCGCCGGCGCATGACCATCCCGCCCACGGCGCCGACCGCGGCACCCACGGCGAGCACCTTGGCCGCCTTCGACAGCCGGGACTTCTTCTTTTTCTTCCCGAGGTTCGCCGGCTTCACCTTGCGGGTCGCGGTGCCGGCCTGCCGGGCCCCGTCGGCGGCGGCCACCGCGAGCGGCGCCAGCGCGCTCATGGTGCTGCCCCACCGACGCTGCGCACCGTCACGCACCTTGACCGCGCCCGGTGCCACCCGGTCCCGTGCGGCGTTCACCCGGGGCCCGACGGTCGCGCCCATCCCGTCGGCCGCGTGCGAGGCCGCCTGGACGAAGTGGTCCAGGCTCTCCCCCAGCTCTGTCCTGACCAGATCGCGATGGCGCTTGCGTCGCCCGTTTCCAAACACCGGTCTCCACCTCCTGTGTGGTTCCTCCGCCATCCTCCATTACCGGATGCCTCCGTACCGCCAGAACGGGCACATGGGAGGATCCGCATGGAACTGACCAACGACTGAGGAGTACCCGTGGCCGAGACCATCTACGCCACCTTGCACACCAATCACGGCCCGATCCGGCTGGAGCTGTTCCCGAACCACGCGCCCAAGACGGTGCGCAACTTCGTGGACCTGGCCGAGGGCAACCGCGAATACACCGATCCGCGTACCGGCCAGCAGGGGTCCGGGCCGTACTACGACGGCACCATCTCGCACCGCGTGATCAGCGGCTTCATGATCCAGATGGGTGACCCGACCGGCACCGGTCGGGGCGGACCCGGCTACCAGTTCGCCGACGAGTTCCACCCCGAACTGCGGTTCGACCGGCCGTACCTGCTGGCCATGGCCAACGCCGGCCCGGGCACCAACGGCTCGCAGTTCTTCATCACGGTGGGCCCGACCCCGCACCTGAACAACCGGCATACCATCTTCGGCCAGGTCGCGGACGAGGACTCGGCCAAGGTGGTCGAGTCGATCGCCAACACCCCGACCGGTCCGGGCGACCGGCCGCGGCAGGACGTGGTGATCGAGCGGGTCGAGATCGAGCGATCCGGGAACTGACCACTCCCAGCGAACCGAGGTATTTTTGCTGGCATGAGTGAATCTCCCCCGACGACGCCGGTCTGCTACCGACACCCGTCGCGGGAGACGTACGTCCGGTGTACCCGCTGTGACCGGTCGATCTGTCCGGACTGCATGCGGGATGCCTCGGTGGGCCACCAGTGCCCCGAGTGCGTGGCGCTGGGCCGTCGGACCCAGCGGCCGGCGCGTACCGCCTTCGGTGGCGGTGCCGCCGGCCGCCACGGCTACGTCACCAAGACCCTCATCGGGCTCAACGTGGTGGTGATGCTGATCTCGGTGGCCTCCTCCGGGGCCGGCAGCGCGGTGGCCGGTGGCGGGTTGGGCGGCCTGATGGGCAACGGGACCCCGCTGACCCGCTGGGGTTCGGTACTCGGCCTCGCCCACTACCAGGACTTCAGCCTGCACGGCGTCGCCGAGGGCGAGTGGTACCGCCTGCTCACCGCGATGTTCCTGCACTACGGCGTCGTGCACCTGCTGCTGAACATGTGGGCGCTGTGGATAGCGGGCCGCATCCTGGAGTCGGCGCTCGGTCCGGCCCGGTTCCTGGCCCTCTACCTGGTGGCCGGCCTGGGCGGCAACGTGGCGGCGTACCTGTTCAGCGCGCCGAACCAGCAGACCGCCGGCGCCTCGACGGCCATCTTCGGCCTCTTCGGCGCGCTTTTTGTGATCATGCGCCGGCTACGCAGGGACACCTCGGGTCTGGTGCCGGTGCTGGTGGTGAACCTGATCTTCACGTTCGCCGT
This sequence comes from Plantactinospora sp. A48, assembly GCF_055793945.1. Classification (NCBI taxonomy): domain Bacteria; kingdom Bacillati; phylum Actinomycetota; class Actinomycetes; order Micromonosporales; family Micromonosporaceae; genus Plantactinospora; species Plantactinospora sp. A48. The sequence continues at coordinate 38,309 of NZ_JBTIXF010000049.1, forward strand.
GCCGACCATCAGCATCGCCGGGCACCTCGGTGGCCTGGTCGCCGGCGTGCTGATGGCGCTGGTCCTCGCGTACGCCCCGCAGCGGCGACGCGGCACGGTCCAGCTCGTCGGCGGACTGGCGTTGGCGCTGCTGCTGGTCTGTCTGACCATCGCCCGCACCGCCATACTCCTCGCCTGACCGGGCCATACTGCTCGCCGCGCGGGCCGGAAGATGGTCTCGGCCATCCGGCCCGTTCTGCCAGATCCGGCCCGTCCTGTCACCGGCCGCGTGGGGACGTTCGATCGCAGCCGGACGATCGTGGATTCCCACTGCCCTCCCGGGGGCAGCAGGAATCCACGATCACCAGCCACGGGTCATACCGAACATCCAGACCTGGCTGACCATGACGGGTGACCGCGCGCTGGCAGGTCGCCACCAGCTCGTCACCGCAGATGCAGGGTCAGTTCGGGGACGCCGGGCGGTGGACCGCCCGCAGCACCTCCACGACGTCGGCCGGCTCCGCGCCCAGGTCGTACCGGCCGAACAGGTACAGCGCGTCGCCAGTGTCGATCTCCAGCGTCCCGGTGCGCAGCCCGCGCCGGGTCCGGCTGTCCAGGTCGATCCGTTCGACCTGGGCCCAGTCCAGCCGGCGCCGCCCGGCGTACCCGCGTGACACCCACAGCCCGGCGGCGTCGGCGGCCAGTCGGACCGGCGCGACCAGGTCCCGGCCGGCCCAGCCGACCAGCCCGGCGGCGGCCACCGCACCGACGGTGAGCCGGACCGGATCACCGTCGGAGAACAGCAGCGCGAGCGCCAGCAGCGCCGCCGCGCCAGCCAACTTGAGGGTGGGTACGACCCGTGGCACCCGCCAGATCGCCGGTTCCATCCGCCCAGCATGCCAGCCGACCACCGAGACTGGTTGAGCACACCGGCCGGCGTGCCGCGCCGGTACGTCATGATCAACAGTGGTGCGTGGGCGGGCCGGGTGGGGTTACGATCGGAGCCAATCGGTTACCGGGGAGTAGACATGCGGGACGCGGTCATCGTCGAAGCGGTACGGACCCCGGTCGGGCGGCGTCGCGGCGTGCTCGCCGGCGTACACCCGGTGGATCTGTCCGCGTACGTGCTGCGAGCGTTGGCCGAGCGGGCCGGGTTCGATCCCACCGAGGTCGACGACGTGGTCTGGGGCTGCGTGTCGCAGGTCGGCGAGCAGGCGTGGAACGTCGGGCGAAACGCCGTACTGGCCGCGGGGTGGCCCGAGTCGGTGCCCGGCACCACCCTCGACCGGCAGTGCGGGTCGAGCCAGCAGGCGTTGCACTTCGCCGCTGCGGCCGTGGTCGCCGGCCAGGCCGACCTGGTGGTCGCCGGCGGGGTGGAGTCGATGACCCGGGTGCCGATGGGCGCCAGCGTGGGGGCCGGCCTGCCGTACGGGGACCAGGTACGTGAGCGCTACCGCGGGGTCGAGGGCTTCTCGGCCGACGAACCGGTGCCGTTCAACCAGGGCGTCGGAGCCGAACTGATCGCCCGGCGGTGGGGTTTCTCCCGCGCCCAACTCGACGAGTACGCCCTGGCCAGCCACGTCCGGGCGGCCGCCGCCCAGGACGCCGGAGCGTTCGACGACGAGATCGTCCCGGTACCCACGGGGTTCGGTGAGAAGGCCGACCGGGACGAGGGGATCCGCCGGGACACCAGCCTGGAACGGCTGGCCGAACTGCCGACGCCGTTCCGGGCGGACGGTGTGGTGACCGCCGGGTCGGCGTCGCAGATCTCCGACGGGGCGGCGGCGCTGGCGGTCACCACCTCGCAGTGGGCCCGCGAGCACGGGTTGCGCCTGCTGGCCCGCGTCCACACCGCCGTGGTCGCGGCGGACGATCCGGTCACCATGCTGACCGCGCCGATCCCCGCCACCGCGAAGGCGCTGCGCCGGGCCGGACTCGGCATCGAGGAGATCGGCGTGTACGAGGTGAACGAGGCGTTCGCGCCGGTGCCGCTGGCCTGGCTGGCCGAGACCGAGGCGGACCCCGACCGGCTCAATCCCCGGGGTGGCGCGATCGCGCTGGGCCACCCGCTCGGCGGCTCCGGTGCGCGGATCATGACCACCATGCTGCGCCACATGCGGGACAACGGGATCCGGTACGGCCTCCAGACGATGTGCGAGGGCGGTGGAATGGCCAACGCCACCATCGTGGAACTTCTGTAATTTTACTTTCATCCATGTCACGCCGCGTCATCGCGAGTGCACCTATCGTTATTGCTGACATGGACGTGTTCACCCGGACCTTCCTGCCGGCCGCCGCCGAAGCCGCGGTGGCGATTCCCACTGTCGGCCGGCACCTGCCGGTGCTGCGCCGGTGCGTCGAACCCGGCGACGCGACCGTGCTGGTCAGCCGGTGTGCCCGCCCCGGTGGACCGGCACACCCCGGTTACCTGCTGCTGCTGACCGGGCACCGGTTCGTGGTCACCACCGAGACCCGGTTCACCCACCGGCTCCGGCTGCACCTCAACGCCGAACTGCGGCACCTCGACCACGTGACCTGGAACCCGGACCACCGGAACGGTCTCGTCGAACTGGCCGTCACCGCCATCGACGGGGTCCGCGAGCGGTTCCTGATCCGAGCCGGCGACCCCCGCCGGGTGTGGCGGCTGGACGCCCTGCTCAGCCACGCCTTCCGGGTGCCCGCGCCGCCCTGCCCGCCCCGGTACGCGACCGGCCCGGTGCCCGCGCCGACCGGCGCCGTACCCGGATCGGTCGGCACCGTCCCCACCGCGTCGACCAGACTCACCCGCCCCACCCCAGCCATCGCCTAGCCGAAAGGAAGGGCCCCTTCTTATCGCTTTTTGTATAGGAAGGGGCCCTTCCTGACGCCCCTGACGCTGGTTCTTGGCGAGCGCCGAACATCCTCTTACCTGGCTCGAACACGTCCCGCCTGTGCGACCGCCGCCGCGTCGGCCATCATTGGCCGGTGCTCACCGACGTGCCGCAGCGCGGACTGGTCCTGGTGGTCGAGGACGAGCCGGCCATCGCCGACCTGGTCCGGCTCTACCTGCGTCGGGACGGATTCGGCGTACACATCGAACAGGACGGGGAGGCCGGACTGGCGGCGGCCCGGCGGCTGCGGCCGGTCGCCTGCGTCCTGGACATCGCCCTGCCCGGCTTGGCCGGCACCGAGGTGTGCCGGCGCCTGCGGCAGGACGGGGACTGGACGCCGGTGATCTTCCTGACCGCCCGGGACGACGAGGTGGACCGGGTGGTCGGGCTGGAACTCGGCGCCGACGACTACGTGACGAAGCCGTTCAGCCCGCGCGAACTGGTGGCCCGGGTCCGCGCCGTGCTGCGCCGCACCGCCGGCGATCCGCCCGGGACCGAGCGGTCCCGGACGGCCGGGCCGGTCACCCTGGACCCGACGCGCCGGACGGTCACCGTCGAAGGGTCGCCGGTACGGCTCACCTCGACCGAGTTCGACCTGCTCGCCCACCTGATGGGCCGGCCCGGCCGGGTCTTCACCCGGGAGGAACTGCTGGCCGCCGTCTGGGGCTACGCCGCGCACACCGGCACCCGTACCGTCGATGTGCATGTGGCGCAGGTACGCGCCAAGCTCGGCCCCGGCGCCGCCGACGTGATCCGCACCCATCGCGGCGTGGGCTATGCCTGCCCCGGCTGAGCCGCCTCCGCCCGGCGAACGGCCGGTGTGGGCTGGACCCGGGCCGGTTGAGCCGCCTCCGCACGGTCAGCGGCCGGTGTGGGCTGGGCCCGGGCCGGCCGAGCCGCCGCGGCACGGTCAGCGGCCGGTGTGGGGCGGATCCGGGTCGGTCGAGCCCTCCGCGCGCGGCGAGCAGCCGACCATGGCGCTGCCCGTCATCGGTGGCCGTCCGGTGGCCGAACCGCCGCCGCGCCGCCGACAACCGGGCCGGACCCTCACGGCCCGAGCCGTCCTGGTGAGCTGCGCGGTGGCGCTGGTCTCGGTGCTGGTCACCGTCCTGGTGGCGGTGCCACTGGCCGCGCGGACGGCCGACCGGCAGGAGCGTCAGGCGCTGGCCGCGCAGGCGAACCTGGCCGCCCAGGCACTGCGCCCCCGGATCGACCGGGGTCGCACCGCCGACGAGGAGCGGATCATCCAGCAGTTGCGTAACCAGGACATCGACGCGTACCTGGTCCGGGACGGCCAGCCGGACCGGGCGGGGCTGCCGTCCGTGGTGCTGCAACGACTGGCCGCGGGCCGCAGCTTCTCCGGGCGGCGACTGGTCGGCGACCGGGTCGCGCTGGTCGAGGCGCGTGCCCTGCCCGGTGGCAATGGCGTGGTCCTGGTCCGCCCTGTCTCCAGCGGGCTGTGGCTGCGGATCGCCGGTGGACTGTGGCTGCCGCTGTCCGCCGGCCTGGCCGCCGGAGTGGTGGCCGGGCTGCTGCTGGCCCGGCGGCTCGCCCGGCCGATCCGCAACGCCGCCACCGCCGCGCACCGGCTGCGTTCGGGGGACCGGGACGTCCGGGTTCCGGTCGAGCCGCCGGAGGAGGCGGCGGAACTGGCGTACGCGCTGAACGGCCTGGCCGAGGCGCTGGCCACCAGCGAGGGCCGACAGCGGGAGTTCCTGCTGTCCGTCTCGCACGAGCTGCGGACGCCGTTGACCGCGATCCGGGGGTACGCCGAGGCGATCGCCGACGGGGTGGTGGACGCGGACGGCGCTCGGCGGGCCGGGCAGACCATGCTGTCCGAGGCGGAGCACCTGGACCGGCTGGTCAGCGACCTGCTCGCGCTGGCCCGGCTGGAGGCGGCCGACTTCGCCCTCGAACCGATGCCGGTGGAACTGGGCCAGTTGCTGCGGGCGACCGTGGAGACCTGGACACCACGGTGCGCGGCGGCGGGCGTGGAACTGCGGGCGGAGCTGCCCAGCGCTCCGGTGGCCGTCTACACCGATCCGGGACGGATCCGGCAGGTGCTCGACGGGCTGTTGGAGAACGCGCTCCGCGTCGTACCGCCGGGTGCGCCGGTTGTGCTGGCGGCGTACCCGGTGCCCGAGGGTGGCCTGCTGGAGGTCCGCGACGGCGGACCTGGCTTCACCGACGACGATCTCGCGGTGGCGTTCGAGCGGGGCGCCCTGCACCAGCGCTACCGAGGCATCCGCAAGGTCGGCAGCGGCCTCGGGCTGGCACTCGCGGCCGGCCTGGTACGCCGGTTGGGTGGCGTCATCGGCGCGGACCACGCCCCCGAGGGTGGGGCCCGGTTCACGGTCCGGCTGCCCGCACCGCCCTGACCGAGTGCCGGGTGCCGGGTGCCGGGTGCTCTTACCAAACCCGAACATCGGCCTGACGGTGCGCTCGCGTGGGTACGGCAGTCTGGCCGTATTCCACAGGAAGGACGGACGATGAAGCGTTGGGGAGTTGCCATCGGCACGGCGTTGCTGGCCGGGACGGTCGCGCTGGGCCTGACCGGATGCGGCACGCCGCAGCAGGCCGCGGACTCCGCGCAGCAGGCGGCGGTGGACGTGGCCGCGGCCATGGGCGCCGACGGTCAGGCGCTGGCGGCCATGGGCTTCGACACCGCGCAGATCGCCGCGGCGGATCCGTCGCCGGACCTGGCGGCCACCGATGCCGCCGACCCGAGTGCGAGCCCCGGTGCCGACAAGGGTCAGCGCAAGCAGCGGGCGGAGGCGTGGCGCAAGCGGCACGGGGCGCGGGTACTGCTGCGCCGGAACACCCTGCACGGCGAGGTCGTGGTCCAAGGCAAGGACGGTACGAAGACCGTGGCGGTCCAGCGCGGCACGGTGACCGCGGTCAGCGACACCTCGGTGACCGTGAAGTCGACCGACGGCTTCACGATGACCTGGACGTTCGACCCGAAACTGCGGGTCGTCGAGCACCGGAGCACGATCCAGGCCAGCGACGTCAAGATCGGTACCGAACTGGGTGTGGCGGGTGCGAAGGACGGCGACAAGGGCGTGGCCCGACTGATCGTCATCCCGAACAAGAAGAAGTAGCCGACGTCTCGTAGGGGCGGCGGGGTGTCCGGTTCGCCGGGCGTCCCGCCGCCCCGATTGGTTCAATCGAACCGGACCCTTCGGCGAAAGAGGGCTCCGGCCCAGGTGGGAGCGCTCGCCCCCGGGCCGGGCGAGAGCGGTATGACCAGCGCCGGGCATAGTGATCGAACAGCTTCGGATACGCTGTCGGAGATTTGTCGACTCACCACGGAGATTCTCGTGAAGCTCTCGATCCTGATGCCGGTCTACAACGAGGCCGAACGCATCGCCGACGCGCTCAAGCAGGCGCTAGCCGTGGACTACCCCTGCGACATCGAACTGGTCGTGGTCGACGACGGTAGCAAGGACGGCACCGCGGAGATCCTCGCCGCGGCGGACGACAACCGCGTCCGGGTGATCACCCACCAGCGCAACGCCGGCAAGGGCGCGGCGATCAAGACGGCCGTGGACAACGCCGAGGGTGAGTACATGGTCATCCTCGACGCCGACCTCGAATACGACCCCAACGACATCCCTCGGCTGCTGGCCCCGGTCCTCGACGGCCGCGCCACGGTGGTCTACGGAAATCGGACCTTCGGCAGCCACAGCGCCTACAGCTTCTGGTACGTCATGGGCAACAAGGCCGTGACGACCGCCGCCAACGTGCTCTACAACTCGTACATCGGCGACCTGGAGACCTGCTTCAAGCTGCTGCCGGTCGCGCTCTACCGGTCGTTGACGATCAAGTCGCGCGGTTTCGGCATGGAGGCCGAGGTCACCGGCAAGCTGCTGCGCCGCAAGATCCGGCCGTACGAGGTGCCGATCAGCTACCGGGCGCGGGGTCGCGACGAGGGTAAGAAGATCACCTGGCGGGATGGCGTCGAGGCGCTGTGGATCCTCAGCCGCGAGCGGGCCCGCCGGCCCCGCGCGCTGAGCTCCGGAGTCAACTGACCGAACCGTACCCACCCGGAAGTCGGCCCCGAGAGGAAGCCGACCTCCGGATCCCGGCCGCAGCCCGACCGGACGTCAGTCGAGGAACGCGGTGATCGACCGCCGTAGTCCGGCGGCGTCCAGCCCGTGCCACCGTGCGTGGTCGGCCGGGTTGCCGTAGCGGTGCAGGTCGACCTCTCCCACCCCGAGCGCGAGCAGCCGGTGCGGCCGGTCCGCCAGCGCCCGGCTCAGCGCGGCGGACGAGGTCCCGGCCAGGTACGGCTCGACCAGCACCACGTCCTGGCCCGCCAGTTCACGCAGCCCCGTGGCGTCGAACGGCCGTGGCGTGTGGGTGTAGGCCACCGTCACGTCGAGCCCGGCCACCGCCGCGAGGGTCGCGTTCAGCATCGGGCCGACCGCCACCACCAGCGGCGCACCGGCCGAACCCCGACGTACCGGGATGAGCCGGTCCGCGTCGGGATAGCCCCTCCCGTTGGTCTGGCTGGACAGCCGCAGGTAGACCCGGTCATCGCCGTCGCCGGCGCGCCGCAGCAGCGCGGAGACCTCGTCCGGGTGGCCCGGAACCCGGACGGTCCAGTCGGCCAGGGTGTCGAACAGGGCCACGTCGCCGGGAGACATGTGGGTCCGGCCCATCGACGACCCGTCGTACGAGGCGCCGACGCTGACCAGCACCGCACCCGTGCCCTGGTGGTCGAGGTCGAGCTTGATCTGCTCGTACGCCCGGTCCACCACGAACGTCGCGTAGGAGTGGACGATCGGCCGCAACCCGGTCAGGGCGAGTCCGCCGGCCACCCCGACCATCAACTGCTCCCGGATGCCCACGTTGAGCACCCGGTCCGGGTGGCGGCGGGCCGCCGGTTCGAATGCCGCCGCCGAGATGTCGGCGAGGACCAGCGCGGTTCGCGGGTCGTCGGCCAGCAACCGCGTCGTCGTGTCGATGAACGTCTCGCGCATCACGCCTCCCCGGCCCCGATCCGGGCGACCACCGCGTGTGGCCGGTCGGGCCGGTGTCCGGTGAGCGCCGCGTGGATCTCGTCGTGGTTCCGGCCGTTCACCGTGTCGGCGGTCCAGCCGTTGCTGGTGAAGCGGCTCGCGATGCCACCCGGCCAGCCGTGGGTGGCGGACTCGTTGTCGACGACGATGGCGGTCAGGCTGTCCAGTCCGGTGGCGCCGGCGTAGGCGATCGCCTCGTGGTTCGAACCCTCGTCCAACTCGGCGTCGCCGAGCAGGACGTACACCCGGGGGTCGGTGCGGCCCTGGGCCCGCAGGCCCAGCGCGGTGCCCACGCCCAGTCCCAGGCCGTGGCCCAGCGAGCCGGACCCGATCTCCACGCCCGGCACCAGCAGCCGGTCCGGGTGGTGACCGAGCCGACTGTCCGGCCCCGCCACGTCGTCCAGCCAATCCGCCGGGATGAACCCCTTCGCCGCCAGTACGGCGTAGTAGGCGGCCGGTCCGTGCCCCTTGGAGAGCAGGAACCGGTCCCGGTCCGGGTCGTCCACGCTCGCCGGGGAGACCCGGAGAACCCGGTCGTACAGCACCCACAGCACATCGAGGGTGCTGTGTGCGCTGGGCGCGTGCTTCTCGTCCCCGGTGACCCGGCTCAGCAGCGGTGCGACCGAGGCCACCCGGTTCACCGTGTTCGTCAACTGGCTCATCTGGCTACCCTGCAACTTGAAGTCCGCTTCAACTCAAGGCGAGGTCGTCATGCAGGACACTCTCACCATCGGCGACCTCTCGGCCCGGTCCGGGGTGGCGCCCTCGGCGCTGCGGTACTACGAGCGGCTGGGCCTGATCAGAGCCGGGCGCACCGGCGGCAACCAGCGCCGGTACGAGCGTGCCGAGCTGCGCCGGGTGGCGTTCATCCGGATCGCCCAGCAGGTCGGCGTCCCACTGGCGGAGATCCGGACGGCACTCGACGGGCTGCCCGACTCCCGCACCCCCACCCGGGCCGACTGGAACCGGCTGTCCAACCTGTGGCGGGCCAGGCTGGACGAGCGGATCCGGCAGCTCAACCAGCTCCGGGACGACCTGACCGGCTGCATCGGCTGCGGTTGCCTGTCGCTGCAACGGTGCCGCCTCTACAACCCGGGCGACGTCCTCGCCGCCGAGGGCCCCGGCCCCCGCCGCCTGCTGAGCTGAGGCGCTACTCGCGGACCAGCAGCACCTTGCCCAGGTGGTCGCTGGACTCCAGCAGCCGATGCGCCTCCGCCGCCTGCGCCAGCGGGAACCGGCGGTCCACGACCGGGCGGATCTTCCCGGCTTCGATCAACGGCCAGACCTGCTCACGTACCCCCTGAACGATCGCGGCCTTGTCCTCGACGGGCCGCGACCGTAGCGCGGTGGCCGAGATGCTGGCCCGCTTGGCCAGCAGGGCCCCGAGGTCCAGTTCGCCCTTGCGCCCGCCCTGCATGCCGATCACCACGAGCCGGCCGCCGGTGGCCAGCGCCGCGATGTTCCGACCCAGGTACGCCGCGCCCATGATGTCCAGGATGACGTCGGCGCCCCGCCCGCCGGTGGCGGAGCGGATCTCCTCGACGAAGTCCTGCGTCTGGTAGTCGATCGTGTGGTCCGCACCCAGCTCGCGCAGCGCGTCATGCTTACGGGCCCGCGCGGTGACCACGACTGTCGTGCCGAGCGCCTTGCCGAGCTGGACGGCGAACGTACCGATCCCGCTGCCCCCGCCGTGCACCAGCAGGGTGTCCCCGGACGCCAGGCCGGCCAGCCGGACCACGTTCGACCAGACCGTGCAGGCGACTTCGGGCAACGCGGCGGCCTCCACCGGGTCCACACCGGCCGGCACCGGCAGGACCTGCCCGGCGGGTACGGCCACCCGCTCGGCGTAGCCGCCGCCGGCGAGCAGCGCGCAGACCGGCTGCCCGACCTCCCAGCCGGTCACCCCGGTGCCGACCGCCGCGACCACACCCGCACACTCCATTCCCGGGTACGCCGACGCGCCGGGCGGCGGTGGATAGTGCCCCTGACGCTGCAACAGGTCGGCCCGGTTGACCCCGCTGGCCCGCACGTCGATCAACACCTCGTCCGGACTCGGCTCCGGATCTGGCACCTCCGCCCAGACCAGAGCCTCCGGACCACCGGGCTTGGGGATCGTGATCGCGCGCATGGCCCAGTCATACCCCACGGCGGGCGTGATCCACGCCCCGGCCCGCCCCGATCACCCGGGTGCGGCGATCGACGCCGCCCGCCCGCCGATCCACGCCGGGGTCCGCCGATCACCGGAGTGTCGCCGGGTCATGGCAGACTAGGAACCGCGAATCCGGTACGCCGGTTCGCGCCGGGAGGGTTCGCCTAGTGGCCGATGGCGCTGGTCTTGAAAACCGGTAAGGGGGCAACCTCTTCGTGGGTTCGAATCCCACACCCTCCGCATCCTGAGCGGCAGTGTCCTGCGGCCAGCGCAGACCGCTGGTCTGAGGCATTTCTCGCTTTGCGAATCGGTCTCACTTCGTCCCTCTGAGGGCCGTCGCATCTCACTGGTTGTGTCGTATCCGTGTCGGCGCTACTCCGCCCTCGGTGCCCAACGCCCCCTTGATGTGCTTCCGGGCCGCTTCGTCCTGTCCGTCGATGCAGGAGGCGTAGACCTTCAACAGAACGCGCACGCTGTGTTCGGCCACCGCGCTACCTACCTCGCCGGTACGCCCATAGCGACACGGCAGCCATGGCTCGCTCCGTCGAGGTGTGGGTCAGCAGCAGACGGGATGGCCGCGATGTTCATTTCATGGCTGGCGATCCGGCCGAATCCTTCAACGTCTGCACCAGCTTCCATACACCGGTAGATGGGTTAGATCCCGTCGGTTTACCGTTCCGGGCATGCTGGTTTTCGAGTGCTATCGCTCTACGAACCGCCTCTTCCTGTCGGCCAACCAACTTCTGGCAGTCTAGGCTTTTCTCGTATCCCGGAAGGTGCCGACGAATGATCGCCTTGAGGTCGTCCGAGGTAACGTGACGTGTACACGGATCGAAGTGGAGCGCGGGCCAGATTTCGAAGCATGGGTTCGAGATCGCCATACTTACCCCTTGGCGTGCTGCTAGTCGAACCGCCTCCTCTAGCCGAGCATGGTCGTCGACATCGCAGACGCACCAGACCGAGTCGTAGCGCATGTAATCGTCCCGACTTCTTCTCGCCTGCCGAGAGGAGTCTCGGAGCATTCGTGATGCTTCTTTTACGAGCCTCAGGGGATCTCCTTGCTCCCGAGAAATCTCAATCGTCACGAGAGTTCCACGCAACTCTTTCCGCAGGTGCTCAAAGTACTCGCGCTCCGTTACGATCCCCTCGCACAGCAGAAGAAAACGCTGACGAACCTCGCGGCTGCCTCTTCGTCTCTGTAACCCACTGGCCGAAGTTGGTTTACGCGGAGGCAAGCGCTTCACCCTCCCGTCGGCTTAGAGACTGTCGGGTAACTGGGCAGCTACGTGGTGAGAAGTCGTTCGGCGTTGATGCGTTGGGCGGCTTGCCGCTCGGTGGAGTTGTTCCAGCGAGTCGTCTGACGGGCCAG
>NZ_JBTIXF010000050.1:0-49492 GCF_055793945.1 Plantactinospora sp. A48
CGCGCGTGTCAGCAACAGACCGATCTCCTCGCCGGCTTCTTCGCCAGCACCGGCATGACCCTCGAACCCGAGCCACCGAGATAGCTCGAACCTTGGCCTTTCAATCTCTGTAGCAGCGCAGACAGGCCAAGTGACGTTGGACAATGAGCACTCCAGCCGCACCTGGTGAAGCCGAAGTCTTCGCTAGGGGAGCGTGAATATCTAACTCGCGTAACCAGTTCGACGGTGATCAGCAGGGCCAGGGGTGGTCATGCCGCGATGGCTTGGGAGATCGGGTTGGCTTGTGCGTGCAGGATGTTCGCGGTGACCGAGGCGGCTACGCCGAGGGCCAGTGTCGTCCGCACGGCCCATTGCATCCGCTGGAGCCGGCTGGCGTTCATGGTCGTCCTCGGCCGGCGGGGGCGGCGGGTCGGAGTTGGCGTTCGGCGACGCGGCGGGTGGCCTGGGACGGTTCGGCGTCGCCGAGGTCCGCGAGGCGTTCCTCCAATCGGCGCAAGGTGCGCCGGACGGCGTCGGGCCGGTGCTGGCGGCCGTGGATGCGCATGATCCGCTGGTACAGCTCCTCGTTAACGGGGTCGAGGTCGGCAGCGCGTTCGAGGGCGGCGATGGCCTGGTCGGGGTGGTCGGGTTCGAGGATTTCGGCGATGCGGGCATAGGCGGTGAGGATTTGGTGGCGGTAGCTGGTGGCGTAGTCGGTGGCCCAGGTGTGGTCGTGGCCTTCGGCGAAGTCACCTGCGTACAGCTCGGCCGCCCTGCGTAGCGCAACGAGCGTGATTGCCTCATCCTCGCTGCTGGTGGCATGGCCGATGGCGGTGAGCATCTGCCAGAGGTCCACGGCGATGGTCTCGGGGTCGAGTTGGTATCGGCCGGTGGCGGGGTCGTAGACGATGAACATGGGCTCTTCGCGGCCGGTGGCGGCGCGCAGTACCCGCCGGGCGGAGGTGATGTCGGTGCGTACCCGTTTGACGGCGGCGCTCGGGTCGATGTGGGGGTGCAGGTCGGTAGCGAGTTGGTCGAGGGTGCGGCCGGCGGGGTGGGCGGCGAGGACAGCGAGTGTGGTGTAGGAGCCGCTGCGCATGCCGGTGGCGATGGGTCCGGCGTCGGTGGCGACGGTGACCGGGCCGAGCACCCGGAGGCGGACCAAGGCCGCCGCATCATCGGGCTGGGCCGGCGCCGCCTCGTTCGTCTCGACGGTCACCGCGGCCGGCGAGATCTCGGCGGGCGGATCGTCGACGTCAGCGCCGGCCTCGGGACGGGCTATCGCGTCGGTGAGCATGGAGAGGATGGCGGCGAGGTCATCCGCGCCGAGGACGGACAGCCGGGTCACCGGGTGCGGTTCATCGCCGGTGACGGTGCCCTCGGCGCTGATCTCGACAGTGGGGATGCCGTCATGCTGGCCGAGAATGACGGGATGCAGGTCCAGGGCGGCGCGGTGGGTGGCGACGGCCTGAAGGCGGGCGGCGTGCCGGGGGTTGGCGTCGATGAGCAGCACGTACGGCGGTTGTGTCTCGGCGTGGTCGGGGCGGGTGTTGAGGTCGGTGATCGTCTCGGCGTCGAAGGTGTCCAGTAGCCGGCGTCGGCCGATCATCTCTTCTTCGGCGTGGGTGATCGCGGCGGCGGTGTCGGCGAGCACGATGAGGCGTTCTCCGTCGTAGGCGGTGCCGTCGGGGTCGAGGCCGACCGCCGGGGCGGTCTCGGGTAGGAGTCGGGCGAGTAAGTCGGCGGTGGTGACCACCACCGGCTGTCGGACGGCGGTCTCGGCCACGTTGGTGCTCAGGACGGAGGCGAGGACTGCGCAGGCCGCTGGTACGGCTCCGTCGCCGTGTAGGGCGACGCCGGGACCGGGCAGGTGGAACAGGCTTACCTCGGTGCCGTCCGAGTCGACGCCGATCGGTGCCGCCACGGCAGGGCTGGCGGGGCGGTGGTCGCTGCTGGGACCGAGGTGGCGGCTGCCGATGATGTCGACGGGGGCCAGAGACGGCGGCATCGGGGACCGTGGCGGCGCGATATTGACCGGGGCGGGGAAGGTGAGCCGGGCGCGGCGGCGTCGTTGCAGGCGTAGCAGAGCGGCCACGGCGGCGATGGCGGCAGCCAGGCCGAGACTGATCCAGCCCTGCGCCGGCAGCGTAATCCCGGCCTCGTCGGTCGGCTGGTCATCGGAGAGCTCGCTGTCCCGCGCGGGGGTGGCGCCATCGGCCGAGTCGGCGGGGGTGCTCGGTTCGGCGGTAGGCGGTGAAGGGGTGATCGGCTCCGATGCGCTCGCGGCTGGGGTGACGGTGGCCGGCGGCGCGGTCAGTGGGACGGCCGGAGCGGTCTGGTTGGCCTCGGGCGCGGGGGCGTCGGGGCTGCCGGTCTTGGGGTCCTCGATGTGGTGTGGGGTGGCCGCTGGTGTGGCCTCGCGGGCGGGGAGGGCGAGGACCCAGCCGACGTGGATTTCGTCGGGGTCGGTGAGGGCGTAGCCGTTGGCCTGCTTGTGTCCCCGGTTGAGTCGGTAGATCTCCCGCCAGCGGTGCGGGTTGCCGAGGTGCTTGGCGGCGAGATCCCACAGGTTGTCTCCGGCGACGACGCGGTGCGTGCCGCCCGGGGCGTTGCGTGCCCAGGACGGGACGGCGGGGCCGTCTCGGTGGGTGGCGAGCGGGCGGGCGGTACTGGTGGCGGACACGCCGATGGTGACCGCCGGGCGTGGGCCGTGCCGCACGGTTGACAGCGCGGTGGGGTGCGCTGGGGCGACGGCAACGGCGGGGCGGCGGGCGGCGGCGTCGGCGGTAGCCGCACCAGCGGTGGGGGTGCTGGTGACGGCGCGGGCGGCGTCGAACAGGACGGCTCCGACGATCGCGCCGACGAGGGCGGCGGCGATCCAGCGGATCGGGCCGCGTCGACCCGTCGGGGTGCGGGGCTGGCCTCGTCGGCTGACTCTCGCGGCGGCGGACGCCTCGATGATCTCGACGGTGGTGTCGCGCAGGAACTGCGCCCACAGCAGCCAGCCGATCGTGGCCAGCAGGGCGAAGACCATGTTGTCCGACCATGGGCTCGTGATCGCGGCGTGCAGGTCGGTCAGCGTGGGCACCGCATCTGGCTGTGGCCAGCCGATCCAGTCCAGGGGCCAGCCGGCCGCGACGGTCAGCAGCCACGGCACTCCGGCGGTGAAGCCGGCCAGCACGGCGAGGGCGAGCAGGGCGCGCACGGTCCGGGCGATGGCGGCGAAGGTGCGGAACATGCGCGGTCGTCCTCTCTCAGCGTGGCGGGGTCAGGTGGTGGGGCCGGTGACGCCTTGCACGGCGGTGGCGCTCGCGGAGGCGGATACGTCGAGTTGCCGCACGCCGACGATCTGCAGGAGCTGGGTGCGGCTGGCGTGCCGGACGGTCACGGTGACTGTGGTCGTGGTCGCGGTGGCCTCGCCCGTGGCGCCCGCCGAGGCCAGCCACGCCCGTGCGGTCGACGCGGCTCGGGCCGGGTCGAGTACGGCGACGTTGCGGGTGCGGTACTGGTACAGGTCGAGTTCCTGCGCGCCGGCTCTGGCCGCTGCCTGGGCGATGTCGAGGGCGCGGACCTTCTGCGTGAGGGCGAGGCCGGCGTCGAGGACCAGGCCGGCCACGGCGAGCAGGGCGACCATCATCAGGACCGCGAACGCGGTCACCTGGCCGGAGTCGTCTGCGGTGCGTTCGCGGAGCCGCCGCCAGCGGCCGGCATCGGGTTGCCTCACGAGGGGCCTCCTTTCCACACGTCGATGGGGGAGGTCGCGGTGGCCCGCGTGGTGCGGGTGCCGGGCACGGACAGTAGGGCGAGGTCGGACAGGGGAACGGTGCAGGCCACGGTCACGGTGACCGCACCGCCTGGGTGGAGACCGCCGGTGGCCACGGTGACGCTGACCTGCTGGCAGGTGACCGCGCGGGCGGCGAGGGTCTCCCGCGCGGTGCGATCGGCCTCGGCGTGGGCGGCGGCGTCGGTGCGGGCGAGGGAGGCGGACCGGGCCGCGGCGCTGGCGGCGGCGTCGAGGTCCATCTGTGCGGTGACCAGCCTCCCGCACAGCACCACGAACACCATGACGGCCACCAGCAACGGGGTAAGAAGGGCCGCCTCGGTGGTGCTCGCTCCCCGGTCGCCCAGGGCGATGACCTGCCGCAGCCGGAACCGTCCGGCTCGCGCACCGGCCCGGGTCATGGCGCGGCTCCGTCGTCGGGCACGAAGCGCTCGACGGGTCGTACGACGGTGGCGCGGACGGTCCACCGCACACCAGGGACCACGGTCGCGGCGGTACCGGTGATCTCGGTGCGGACCTCGGTGGCGGTGCGGGTCACCGACACCGACGGGTCCTTGAGAACGCCGCTACCGATGGCGGCGAGGGTTTGCTCGCCCGCGTCGCGGCCGGCGCCGGCACTCGATTGGTAGCCGGCGGCGGCGTTGCCCGTCCGGGTCGCGGCGCTCTGCGCAACGTGGGTGGCGTGCATCCACACTCCGGCCTGGATGATGAACATGACGATGAGCAGCAGCAGGGGCATGGCGATGGCCAGCTCAGCGGTCGCGCTGCCCGCCTCGGAGCGGGTGGCCACGCGCCGCCAGCGGGCGTGTAGCCACCGGGCCGTTCCGAGCGCCGGGGAGTGTGCGTGTTCGGCGTGGCGTCTCCGGATGGTTGGCGGCATCGGTGTCAGCCGAGGTTGATGCTGTTGGCCTTGGCGGTGACCTTGACCGCGATGATGCCGAGGACCACGAGCGCCAGGGTCACCAGCACGGCGGTGACGAGGACGGCTTCGGTGGAGTAGCCGCCGTCTTTGGTGTCGCGCACCGCCTGCCAGCGGTGCCGCAGCTCGGCGGCGAGGTAGGTGACGAGAGCGGACATTGCGGGTTCCTCCAATGCGGCAAGGGACCTGGTGGCTGTTCGGGATTGGTGAACTGGCACGCGTCTCCTACAGCCCGCCGAGTACGGCGGCGATGGCGGGGTATCCGAGGAAGATCAGGAAGCCGGCGAACAGGGCGACGATGGGCAGGGCCATGCGTTCGGTGGCGGCGTTGGCCTCGCCTTCGGCGTCGGTGAGTTGCCGGGCGCGTAGAGCGATGGCCCGGGAGCGCAGTGACGCGCGGACCTTCGCTCCCTCGGTCCCGGCCAGCCCGACCGTGGCGGCGAGCTGCTGCAACTCGGCCACCGCGACCCGGCGGCCGAGGGCGGCGAGGATGTCCCACGGCGGTACCCGGGCCAACCGCGCCTCGGTCAGCGCGTACCGCAGTTCGGTGTAGGCAGGGCCGGAGCCAACCTGCGCCGCGTCGTCGAGTGCCTGGTCCACACCCGACCCGGAGGCGAGGCTGATGACGACCAAGTCCAGAAACGAGGACAAGGCGTCGCGGAACGCGGCCCGGTGCCTGGCTGCCTCCGATCGCACCGACAGTTCCGGGGCGAGGAAACCGGCCGCGCCGAGCAGCAGCGACGCGGCGGCGGGCGCGGCCGGGCCGGAGCCGACACCGCCGAGCGCGAGCAGTCCGGCCGCTACCGGAGGCAGCAGGAGCCCGAATACCGTCGCGGTCGCCTGTTCGGCGAGATGCACGTCGACCGGCTTATCAAGGGTGGCGAGGTCACGGCGGGTGCTGGCCAGGGGAAGACCGGCCCGGCGTAGCCACCGCACGGCCGGGCGGCCCCATCGTCCGGTCCACCCCGGTGTGCGGGTCTCGGTGGTGGCGTCGGCGGCGCGGTCGAGCCCGTACGGGGCGTCGAGGGCCTTGTCCAGCCGGGGTGGGCGGGGAAACCAGCCCACCACCAGCAGCCACAGGCCCACTCCGGTGCCGAGCCCGGCCAGCAGTATCAGTCCGGTCATGGCGACACCGCCTCGGTCTCGGCCGGCGCGGCGATCCCCGCCAAGATCCGCGCGGTGTCGCGGTCGCGCATGAGCCGGCCGAGCCAGGTGAACGCGGCGGCGAAGCAGCCACCGGCGGCCAGGAGGACGAGTTGACCGGTCGCCGTGTCGAACGGGGCCAGGTAGCCCCGGTTGAGCAGTGCCAGCAGTCCGGCCATGGTCAGGGTGGCGCCGACGATGACCCGCGCGGAGGTGCGGTTGCGTTTGCGGGCGGCGGCGATGCGCTGCCGGGAGGCGACCTTCGCCCGCGCGGACGCGGCCAGCTCGCCCAGCACGTCGCCGAGCTGTCCGGCGCTGCCCCGTGCCGCCATCACCAGTCCGGCGACCACGAGATCGGCGGTCGGGTCGGCCAGCTCGGCGGCGAACGCGCGCAGCGCGTCAGGCAGCCGCCAACTGCGCTGTAGGCGCACCGCGAGCCGGGTCACCTCCTCGCGGATCGGCTCCGGGGACTCGATCGCGCTGGCCGTGATCGCTTGTTCCAGCCCGGCCGCGCCGGACAGGTTGTCCCGCAACGCCTCGGTCCAGGTGGCGATGGCCTCGATCCGGGCCACCCGGCGGGCGTGGTCGCGGTCGGGGCCGATGACGGCCGGTAGCATCCACGCCCCGACTGTGGACAGGGCCGCCGCGACTGGCCAGCGGGTCACCACACCGACGACCACACCGACGGCCAGGCACAGCGCCACCCTGCGCCGGTCCACCGGCCCACGGGCCAGAGCCAGCCTCGACAGTCGCGACAGTCGCGACTCTATGTTGGAGTCGCCGGGCCCGTCGTTGTCCCGGGGCGACAGGCCCAACGCCAGCAGGACCAACCCGAACGCGGTTCCGGCCCCCAGCAGGGCAGCGAGGGGCACCGTCAACACCATCACGCCCACCCCCCACCCGGTGCGGTGCGGGCCTCGTCGAGCAACCCGGGGTCGAAGCCGCACCCGGCCAGCGCCGACAGCAACCCGGTCGACGGTGGCGCACCCAGGACGGCCCGCCCATCCCGGTCGGGCCGGAAGATCTCGTTGCTGGACACGGCCAGCCCGTCCGCGCCGGCCACCTCCCGCACCGACGTCACCGCCCGCGCTCCGCCCCGCCCGACGAACCCCAGGTGTACGACCAGGTGAACCGCCTCGGCGACCAGGAGGTTGGTGGTGGCCGGGTCGAGGCGTTCCGGCGCCTGCGCGGCGTAGAGCATGAGCTTGTGGAACGCCCCGGCCGACGACGAGGCATGGATGGTGCCCAGCGAACCGTCGTTGCCCTGCGACATGGCGTTGAGCATGGGGATGACCTCGTGCCCGCGGATCTCCCCCACGATGACCCGGTCCGGTGACATCCGAAGCCCCGAGCGGAACAACATGCTCATATCGATCGCACCTTCGCCCTCGACGTTGGCCTCCCGCGACTGCAACGCCACCACGTCCGGATGCACGGCCCTGTCCGCGTCGAGCGCCAGCTCGTAGGTGTCCTCGATCGTGACGATCCGCTCGCCCGGTGGGATCGCCGAGGCGAGGGCACGCAGCAGAGTGGTCTTGCCCGCGCCGGTGCGCCCGGCGATCAGCACGTTCAGCCTCGCCCGTACCGCGGCGGCCAGCAGCTCCCGCAGCACCGGGTTGACGGTGCCGAGCTGCTCCAGATCGGCCAGGGTGACCTTCACGTAGCCGTGCCGGCGGATCGACAGCACCGGACGCCGGGCCACCGACATGATCGCGTGCAGACGGGAACCATCCGCGAGCTGCAAGTTGAGGATCGGCGCGGCCCGGTCCCAATGACGTTCCTCCCCGCCCTCACCGCCGATCTCCGCGCGCCCGGCGTCAGCCGCCAAGCGGCGGATCAACTCCACCATCTCCGCATCCGAGTCGGCGACCGGCCCCACCTGGGCGCGGCTGCCGTCGCTGTAGCGGACGAACACCTGGTCACAACCGTTGGCGTTGACCTCCTCGACCCGGTCATCGTTGAGCAACGGTTGCAGGCCGCCCGCGCCGAGCAGCATGTCCGCCACCGCCCGACCCACCCGCGACTCGACGTCCGGGCGCAGCGGCGGACGCCCGGCGTTCATCTCCTGCGTGGCGTATCCGTCCAGAACCTCATTGATCAACCGGCGGGTTGTCGCCGCGCGGTCGTCGGCGGGCATCGGCGAGCCGGTGGCCGTCTCGTGCGCCCGGGTGGCCCGGGTCAGCCGCTCGGCGACCTCCCGGCGGATGCGCCCCACCACCGTGACCTCGCCCGTCTCCGCGGAACCCGGGGCCGGCAGGAAGGGACCGGTCATGATGCCTCCTCCCCCGCTGTGCTGGTGGACTGCGCGGCCACGGTCGGCAGGTAGGGGGCGAGGTCGATCCACAGCCGCGCGTAGGCGGCCATCAGAGGCAGGCGACGCCACCGCAGGCCCGCCACCAGTTCCCCGCCGAGCACCGCCGCCGCCCGTTCGTCATGCGGCAGGGGACCAAGTACGGTCACCGACTCCGGGCCCCGGGCCAACTCCCGCCCGACGTAGGTCGCCAGCACGTCCGCCACGTCCGCCGCCGAATACACCCCGCCCGCACCGAGCAGCACCACCAGCCGGCCAGCGCCCGCATCAACCAGGTCACCCAGATACTCACGCAGATGTGCCACCTCGTCGGCGCCAGCCCGAACCAGCACCACCACCGCATCGGCGAGCCGCAGCAACGGCCACACCGGCGAATCCGGCCCCAACCGGCCACAGTCCGCCAGCACCACCCGATCGGTCGAGGCCAGCACCGCCCGGCCGCTACCAGTCAGCTCCGGCACGGCCGCGCGGGTCTGCGCCCCACCCGCCGGGGCGACCACCACCGGCACCCCCGCCTCCCGCACCACCACCGACTGAGACGCGGCGGCGAACACATCCCCAGAACTCGCCGCGCCCCGCGCGGCAGCGGCCAGGTCCACCACGCTCGGCACCGCCGCCAACCCGTGCCGGCGCATCAGGTCCCCACCCGCCGGATCGCACTCCACCACCACCGGCCGCGCCCACAGCGGCGCGACCGCAGCCAACCCAAGGGCCGTCGTCGTCACACCCGGACGACCCTTCACATACGTCACCGCCACCAGAGGCATATCAACCCCCCACCGGTGAGGTCTGCATCAGCACCACACCGCCAGACGGAGCCGCCGCCAACCGCGGCGCGTCCGAGGCAGCCAGCAGAAGCGTGACGACCGTCGAACCCTGGCCATCCCCGGCGAGGTCCACCCCCAACACCACCGCCGACAACCGCGCCGGGGCCGACCCGCTCGCCGCCGAGCTGGCCACCGGAGCCGGCTGCCCACCCTCCCGGACGGCCGACACGTAGGCGGACACCTTCGCCCCCGCCGCAAGCCCCTGCGGATACTGACCCGGCTTCAAAGCCACCGAGGCACTCACCTGACCGGCGGGCGGAAACGCGGCATCCCCCAGCAACTCCGGCGTCAGCAACATGCCAGCCACCAACGGCACCACCGCCGTCCGACCCACCACCCCCGCTGCCTGGGAGGCCGGAACCAACCGCACGCCGGGATCACGGGCGGCGGAGACCTGCTTGAGGTCCGCAGCCGTGATCGCCTGCCCGACGGCCACCGGCCGCGCCACCGCGAGTACCTGAACACGATCACCGAGTTGAGCCGCCCCGTACGCATAGGCCAGCACGCACACGATGACCAGCAACCCGCCCAACGCGACGAACGGCAACCGGCGACGCCGCCGGGTCGCCCGCCACGGCCCCCGCCCGGCACGGGCAGCAGCAGGCGCACGATCTTCTAGACCTGTTTTTGGACGCACGGAATCCAGCGCCATGACATGTCCTCCTCGGGATGCGGCGCTCGAACGAACTGATTTGCTGACCTAGCGCACGACCGCCTGCGACTCCTGAACCCGGGTCTGCACCTGCCCGGTCGTGGTCAATCCCGGCACCGTGCCGGACTCCCCCGCCCCGGCCCAGGTCACCTCCCACATGACCGTCACCGTCACGGTGTAACGCCCGCCCGGTGAGCCCGCCGAGGACCGCCGGTACACATGCCCACAGTCAGGCGACCCCTTCGCCGGATCCGCCCCGGCCGTCCACGGCGTCCCCGGCCCGACACACGTCACCGTCACCCCGTCACCCATCGACCAACTCGCCCGTACCGGCCGCGCCGTCGCCGTAACACTGACACCCGGCACCGAGGCGGTAGCCGACCGCGACCCCCACGAACCCCGGTCAACCGCCAGCCACACCGGCAGGTTGACAAGCTGATCACCCGGCGGATTCATCCGAATGACGACCGCCGGCAGGTCAAGACGCGCCCGCGCCTGCCGCGCCAACACCGCCGGCGACACCACCGGAGGCGCCCCCGGCATCCACACCAAACCGCTGGACACCCCTCCAAACCCACCGTTCTCGGCGTAACACGTCCGCACATACCAGCCACCCTCACCGGCCGGCTGACCACCAACCCCATCGATAGTCGAGGGCGACGGGTCGGCCGGAGCGTAGTAACAACCATCCGCGCCAGCCCACGCCCCATCCCGCTCGCACGGAATTTCCCCACCCGACGGCTTCCGGCATTTACCGTCCCCACCTCGGCCCCCGCCATCGCCGCCGCCTGGCTTACTCGGCTGGCCGGGAGCGCCCGCGTTGATGTCACAGACCGGACGCGGGTCGTCCTTGCTGCACTCCACACCACCGGTGCCGCCACCGGCATAGGCGACTGCCGGCGCCGCCAAGAGGAACGCCACCGCGACGGTGGCCACAGCCGTGAGTCGTCGCGTACCCGTCAGCATGTTCCCGCCTTCTCCAGAATGAACGAGCTGACCCGCCAGCCCTCGGCTGTCCGGTCGACGGTCGCGGTCGTGCGGTGCTTGCCTCCGGGCTCGCCGTTGGCCAGACCACCGGATGCCTTGTGTTCCAGCCAGTTCTCGTCGTTCACGCAGTCCAGGACCGTGGCCTTAGCGGGGTCCTCGGTGGGCGTCAAAGCTGTGACCTTCGGGTCAAGCATCAGATCACCGAGGATGACTTCCTTCTGCTCCCGGTTGGTGTAGAGCGCGTTGACGATCAGCCTGAGCGCCTGACCCGAGGCGTACTTGCGCAAGTCGGGGGCGTCGGGGTCCGACACCTTGCCCGCCTCCACGAAGGCATCCCACATGCCTCGGTACGCGGCAATGGCCTCACTGCCGGCGGTCGCATTCGGTCCAGGGGTCGTAGGGGGTGGCGATGTCGCCAAGGTTGTCGGTTCTGGCTGGTCAGAGTCGCTGGAACGGCAAGCGGCACTGAATAGCATCGACGCACCGACGAGACAAACCACGACCGGACGGGTCAGCACCGGCTCCTACCTCCGAATCTCGTAAACGGCCCCCTGGTGATGACCGGCTCTGCCAGGCTTGACCCCGGCCGGATCACCGGTCGCCTCCAAGGTCACAAATCGTGTTTACACCCTGACCCCACGGTGATGTCTACGTGCGCACCTGCACCTACACGCCCGGAACGGGCAAAACGCACGCGCGCGAAGGTACGTACGTCTAAGTCACCAGGTGTGCCCAAATGATCACAAAGCATCCAAGATGGTGTCGCTTACCCGACAGATCAGTAGGCATCAATTACGGCTAGGCTTCCCCGAAAATTGAGGTGCGAGAAGGGTGGTAACGGCCGATGGGCGACCACGATCGCACGGAGCGGACGCTGACCCTACTGGCGCGGCGCGGCGCGTTCGAGTTGCTGCTCGCGATGCACGATCGCGGCGGCACCGCCAACTTCGCCCAGATCGCCGTCGAATCCCCACGACCGACAGCTCTGCTGAGAGCGATGGCAGCGGACGGCTTCCTGGTCAGCTCGCACGGCGGCTCGATGGACGGCGAGCCCTTCGCGGACGCCCACTTCTGTCTGACCAGCAAGGGCGAGGCCATCTTCGGCCACCTCCTTCGCCTGCGCCAGTGGCTGGCCTCGCGTGCGGCGTCGACCCCGAATCCGGTCGACCACCGATTCAACAATCGAGATGCGTCAAATGCGATGGGTTGCCCCTAAAGATCCCCTAACCATCAGCACCCATTCCATAATGGACAGCGACCATCTCCATGCTAAGCGCTCGCCGAACAGTTGTGTGACCTCATAGACTGGCGTCGCGACCTTGCGTGCTCGATTCGGGGGAGGAGAACTGCGCTGACGAATGACCTCGAACACCTACTCAACCTGGCCAAGCGGAAGCTGTCCGTTACGATCCTGACCGCCCTCCGCGAAGGACCGCTGCGCTACTCCAAGCTGCACCACGCGGTCTCCCAGACCAGTCCCAACGTCGTGCATGCCCGCACGCTGACCGACACCCTGAACTACCTGCGGGCCCAGGACCTTGTCGAGCACCACCAGGGCGACACCGGAGCCGACTACCGGCTAACCACCGGCGGCGTTGAACTGGTCGATCTCCTCAGCGAAATCGATCGATGGAGCCGACAGCACCGCGCCAGCGGCGAGCGAACCTAACAATCGTGACGAACAGCCTCGCCGCGATCGGCCTCGGCCTCGCAGGCGCGATGGCTGGCATCCCGATAGCCGCCATCGCGTACGGCACACAGGCGTCCGGGCCGGTTCGCCTACCCGCCCGGTGGTGGACCGGCAGTCCAGCACGCCCCGCAGAAGCGACCGGCACCGCCGTCCTCACAGCGACCGCCGCCGCCATAATCGGCGCCACCACGCCCACGGGCATTGCACTGCCGGCCTTCTGGATCTTCGCAGTGGTCGGAGTAGGGCTGGCAATCATCGACATTCGGCGCCGTCGCCTGCCCCATCGACTCACCGGCTTGTTGTGGCTCTCGTCCGGGCTGAGCTTCCTTGCCGTAGCCATCCTCGACAGAGACCCAGCACCGTTGCTTCGAGCCACCAGCGCGGGAGCCGCCACCTCGGGCATTCTGTTGCTTGTGGCCTTGGCCATGCCCGGCCAACTCGGCCTCGGTGACGTTATCCTTGCGGGCGCGGTCACATTCAACCTTGGCTGGCTGAGCTGGCAGGCGGCGGTTACCGGTCTTCTGGCCGGGCTGCTCCTACAAGGCGCTGTAAGCATCGCTCACTTCTGCAGACGGGCTGACCGCGCCAACTCGTCACCCATGGGACCAGCACTCATCGGCGGCTGGCTGCTGGCCACAACTCTCACCACGTAGGGCCGCCGGCCTTGGCACCTATGACCGATGTCGGCGTACGGGTTCCGGTGCAGAGCGCGGTACGCCAAATGTGCAGAGCCTCAGTGAATGGCGCTGGGGGACCTCGCAGCGCCGGTCGCCCGGCGACGCGCGTCCATTGCTCACGATGAGTGACCGGTGGACGCGGGCCGTCGCCCGAATCGCGGCAGAAGCGGATGGGGTCGGCTGCGTCAGCCTGACCTCGAACTCGTACCAGCACCCAGCGCCCGTGGGGCTCAGGGATGGTGTGCCCGGAGTCCGTCGATCAGGATTGACAACAACCGAGGCCCGCGGGCGTCGAGTTCGGTGTCGTCCAGTCGCGACAGCCAGCTGATGAGCACGATAACGTCGCGGACCTCCACGTCCGGGCGGAGGCTGCCAGTCGCGCGGCCCGCATTCAGCAACAGTTCGACCGCGTCGCCGATCGGGCCGAGGCTGTGGGCAGCAAGATCGCGCCAGGTGGCCGCCTCGACGGCCGCGAACACATCGCGTTTGACCCGAGCGTAAGCAGCCACCCGATCGAACCAGGCCGCGAGCGCGTCCATAGACTCGCGGCGCTCCACCAACTGTGCGGCCGCGGCGACCAACTCGTCGACTTCCTGGCGGTAGACCTCCACCAGGAGGTCCTCGCGGGTGGGGAAATGCCGGTAGAGCGTCCCTTGCCCTATGCCGCACGCCTTGGCGACCGCATTGAGCTTCAACTCACCCGATTCGCGTACCAGCTCCCGCGCCGCTTGCAAGATCCGTTCCCGATTGAGCCGCGCGTCGGACCGTCGCGGCGCACCGCTCTTGGCAGAAGCGGACACGTGTCCGCTATGCTGATCGGGATAACCGGACATGTGTCCATTCTAGGGGAGTCGCCATGACCATCCAGGGCAAGGTAGTCGCCATCACTGGCGCCAGCAGTGGCATCGGTGAAGCAACAGCGCGCCATCTCGCATCCTGTGGCGCGGTCGTCGTGCTGGGCGCCCGCCGCACCGACCGGCTGGATCAGCTGGTCGGCGAGATCACCGCTGCGGGCGGCGCCGCGGCCGCCGTCCGCGCCGATGTCACCGACCCCGACGACCTCCAGTCGCTGGTCGACACCGCCGTCAAACGGTTCGGCCGGCTGGACGTCCTGATCGGCAACGCCGGAATCACCAGGATCGGCCGAATGGACGACCTCGACGTCGCGGGCTGGTCGGCCATGGTCGACGTGAACGTCAAGGGCATCCTGCACGGGATCGCCGCAGCGCTGCCGGTGTTCCGCCGTCAGGGCAGCGGCCACCTGGTTACCGTGGTGTCGACCTCAGGACTAAAAATCGTCCCCACGCAGGCGGTGTACGCCGGAACGAAGAACGCGGTCCGCACCTTCCTAGAGGCTTTGCGCCAGGAGAGTACCGACGGCGTCCTGCGCACCACGTCGATCTCCCCGGGCTACGTTCGCACCGAGCTCATCGACAACGCCCTCGACGATCCGGCCATGCGCGAGCAGGCCAGGCAGAACATGGCCGAACTCGGCATCGACCCGGCATCGGTGGCCAGGGCAATCGCCTTCGCAATCGACCAACCAGACGACGTCGAGATTGGCGACCTGACCATCCGACCCACCCGCCAGGGCTGAGCCACCACTCCTCGGCCATCTCCGTGAGCCAGCCACCGGCGCGAGACGCGACCCCGCGTAGCGACCGGATCGCGGCAGATGTTCGCACGTGACCTTGCGGTCGAGACGCCGGCGCCCGGATCGTGGCTGATCCGGATGTTTGCTGGTCCAGTAGCGGTGGTGTCCGTTTTTCAGGCAGCGCTGCGTTCGCCGGCCGGTCGGCGACGTAGGGCCGGGTCCAGGACTGGCGGGGGCACGTAGGCCTGGTCGAGGCGGGTGACGTCGGTGCCGGGCGGAACGATCTCGTCGATCCGGTCGAGGATGTCGTCGGTGAGCGCGACGCCGATGCCCCTGAGTAGGTCGTCGAGGTGTTCCATGGTGCGCGCGCCGAGCAGTGTGCTGGTGACGCCCGGGTGCGCGATGGTGAAGGCCATGGCGAGGTGGGTCAGCGGCAGGCCGGCCTCGTCGGCGAGCGGGATGAGTTGTTCGACGATGTCGATGCGGCGCTCGTCGCTGAGGTGTTTGAAGTAGCGCGCGCGGCTCAGGTCGTTCTGCTGACCTTTGCGGACGCGGCCGGTGAGCATCCCCTGCCCGAGCGGGCCCCACACCAGGGTGCCGAGGCCGTAGCGCTGCGCTGCCGGCAGTACGTCGTTCTCGATGCCGCGGTTGAGGATCGAGTACGGTAGCTGCTCGGTGCGGAAGCGTGCCAGCCCGTGCCGTTGGGAAAGCCACTGGGTATCGACGATGTCGATGGCCGGCGTGTTGGACGATCCGATCGCCCGCACCTTGCCGGTGCGGATCAGGTCGGTGAGCGCGGAGAGCGTTTCCTCGATGTCCGTGTCTGGGTCCAGCTTGTGCACCTGGTAGAGGTCGATGTGGTCGGTCTGTAGGCGACGCAGCGAGTTCTCGACCGCGGTCATGATCCAGCGTCGGGAGGTGCCCTGCTGGTTGGGGTCGGTGCCGGTCGGCCTGCCGAACTTGGTGGCGAGCACGACGGTGTCCCGCCGCCCTTTGAGCGCCCGGCCCACGACCTCCTCCGAGTCGCCGTAGACGTCGGAGGTGTCGATGAGGTTGATGCCGGAGTCGAGCGCCTTGTGGATCACTTGGATCGAGTCCTCCGGGTCGGAGTTGCCTACCGACGTGGCGAACATCAGCGCGCCGAGTGCGTACGGGCTGACCTTGATGCCGGTCCGGCCCAGGGTGCGGTACTGCATGAGCGTCTCCTGGCGGTATGGTGAGTGAAGCGGAATCTCTTTCCGGAACTATACGGAAAGCTTTTCCGGAAAGGCAAGGAGGACTACCGTGTCCAACGACACCACCGGTTCGAGAACGGGCGCGAGCGCACCGCGCCGGATTCGCACCGACGCGCGCCGCAACGTCGAGGCGCTGCTGGATGCAGCGAAGACGGTCTTCGGCACGTCGGGCGTCGACGCGCCAGCGAAGGAGATCACCGATCTGGCCGGTGTCGGCGTCGGCACCCTCTACCGGCATTTCCCGCAACGCTCCGACCTAATCAAGGCAGTGATCGAGCGCGAGATCGACGCCTGCGCCGATGCGGCGCCCGCACTGGCCGCCGAGCACCCGCCGGGCATCGCCCTCGCGAGGTGGCTCGAACGGCTCGCCGCGTTCGTCGTGACCAAACGCGGGTTCGCCGCGGCGCTGCATTCCGGCGATCCGGCGTTCGACGGCCTCTCCGGCTACCTGATGGAGAAGCTGGGACCAGCGCTGGGGTCGTTGCTCGATGCCGCGACTGCGGCCGACGAAATCCGGGCCGTGGTTAGCTCGCAGGACCTTCTCTACGCGGTCGCGAAACTGTGCGCACCCCTACCGGACGAGGAGCCGGACTACGGCCGCCGCATGGTCGCGCTCCTCGTCGATGGACTACGGTCCATCGACACCCAGCGCTGACCTAACTCGTCATAACGCATGGCGGATCCGGAGCCGCGGCCGGACACAGTGCCCAGCCGCCCACCCGACTCCCGATGGTTGAGCCGCTTACCGACCGGCATTGCGTGCAGCGTTGTGCGTTCACTCCCGCAGGCGGTCGCAATCGCCCTCAACTCGGCAGATCCGGACGCCGCCGGGTCGACAAACATGACTAACTGGACGTTTGCTTCGTCTTCGCCCCGGTAACGGTCGATCTGCGTCTCGGGCCTCGACGGCGCAAGGTGCCCGACCTGACCGGGAAAGGGCGCATCCCGGTCGATTGAACCCTGACCGGAATCAGAGCATTCCGCCCTGCGATCGTGTCTGATTCACTTTTACCCCGACGTCGACGGACATGAAGTCCGCCGCGCTCACGTCCTCGCGCCGTACGCCTGAGTCATGACCGCACGGCGAGCCTATCCGTCCGACCTGTCCGACGCCCGATGGGCCCTGATCGCACCCCGCCATAGATCTGCCCGTCGTGCTCCAGCAGAGTGTCTCCACCGGTCGTGCTCAGTGGTGCTGGGACGGGCCGGCCCCGATCGGCCAGCGCCCGGGTCGCGGCATGCTGGCGGCGGGCGGCAGCGGCGTCGATGTCCAGGACCTGCTTCACCGCGAACGTCCCGCCCGCGGCCGTCACCCGCCAGTTGCGGTTCATCAAACCCGCGGCATTGACCTCGACCTGTTGCACCGCGCCAAGCCCGAACGCCGCAGCCCCCGTGTCAAGGGCACGGGCATCGCTGAGGTCATCAGGAACATCAGCCCCTTTGGTCACCACGGTCTATTCCTACCGTCCTGTCGCCGTCGCGAACCCACGGATGGATCAGGTAGGTCTCCAGCGCGTAGGTGAAGTCGACGTGGGTGTCCAGGTCGAGGACAAGGTCGTGGACGCTCATCGGGCCTCGATCAGGTCGTCGCGGTAGCGCAGGACTGGGCTGTCGTCGCCGAGGTGCAACTCGATTGCACCGCCGATCGGCAGCGGGATCTTGTGGGGGGTGTGCCCGAACTCGACGTTGGTGATCACTGGGAAGGTTCCGCCGACGCATCGCACGATCAGGTCGTCCCAGGTCTGGTCGGGCGCGTCTCCCCGGCTGGTGTCGACAGGCGTGCCGATGACGAGCGCGGCGATCTGGTCGAACACGCCGGCCAATCTCAGGTGGGTGAGGGCGGCGTCGATGTCCACCCAGCCGACGAAGACGTCTTCGAGGATCAGGATGGCGCCGTCGAGGTCGGGTAGGTAGTCGGTTCCGACCAGGGCGCGGATGGTGCCGAGGTGCCCGCCGACGACCGGGCCCGCAACGGTGGCGCCCGCGCCGCGCACGATCCTCCAGTCCTTGCCGTGCACTTCCCGGCCGGTGAGGCCGTTGGTGATGGCATTGAAGAAGGCGGTGGCGGTTTCGTCGTGTACCGGGTGTTGGAAGAAGTCGTACCCGGAGGGGCCGTGCAGGGTGAGTAGGCCGGTGCGGGCGTGGATGGCGTTGAGCAGGATGGAGGGGTCGGACATGCCGGTCAGGATGGTGGGGTTGGCGGTGATGGCGTCGTAGTCGAGCAGGGGTAGCAGGTGCGCCGCGCCTTTGCCGCCGGTGGCGGGAACGATGAGCCGCACGTCGGGGTCGGTGAAGGCGGCATTGAGGTCAGCGGCGCGTTGCTCGGCCGGGCCGGCGAGGTACCCGGTAGCGGCTCGGCAGCTCGGGTAGGTGCGCACCTCGTACCCGCGACTGTGCAGGTAGCTGACGAGCCGATCAAGGTCGTCGTTGCTCACCGGGGAGGAGGTGGCGACCACTGCCACGGTGGAACCGGGTGGCGCGGCTGGAGGCCGGATCGTGGTAGGCGCCATCCTTGCTCCTCCATCAACCAGCGCAGTGCATCGGCGAAGGCTTCGGTCCGATCGATCGTGTCGGTCACCGGCCTGACGCTGGAACCCGACACACAACCTGACCATTCAAAATCTGTAATCGCTGGCAGCGTCACCGACGCCGGGCGGTGATTCGCCGTAAGCAGTCAGAGGATACGAAGTCGCACAGCACTGGTCTGGCATTATCGGCCAGATCAAGGCTCGGCACTCTGTCTGCCGGCACGAAGCGCATTGCCCGTCCCTCACCCACCACGATGTCTTCCGGGTTGGCGTTGGTGGCCGCGCAGTAAACGTAGGCGGTGAGCCGCCGGTCGGCGGTGGTGCCGGACCAGAAGAGGGTCAGTTCTGCGTCGATGGCCAGGCCGGTCTCCTCGTGTAGCTCCCGGCGCGCGGCGTCTTCTGGTGCTTCGCCCGGATTGACGAGCCCACCTGGGATGCCCCAGCGGTTCGCGTCTGTCGGCGCGCGTTCGTCGCGCAGCTGCAACAGTACGGAGCCATCTCGGCGCACGAGCAAGATCCCTGCGGCCTGCATGCCTCGATCTTCCCAGGTGGCACGGGAATTTTGGTCAGGGCACTTCCGGGAGTTGCTGGGTGGCCGTTCTTGGATGGCGCCGATGACCGTAGATGTGGCCCGGTGCTGGCGGATCGCTGCCGCCAAAGCTAGGGCAGCGGTTGTGGTGGACGGGGTGGGTGCGCGGGAGGTACGGGCTGGTACGTAGCGGTGTGCTCTCTGCGTCTCCTCGTGGAGTTGTCGCCGGTCCTATGGGATGGCGGCGGTTGCTGACGAGGTCATGATGGTCTCTGTCGGCATGTCGTTGCCGATGGCGGTGATGAGCATGCTGTGTGAGGTGCCGTCAGGCGATGAGGATGTTTCGGCCTGTATAGCCCATGCGGCGAGTTCGAACGTTGGTGGTGGCGACCATGCCCACAGCACACGGGCCGAGATGATCTCGGCAGGCGCAAGGCTGCGCCAGGTTTGGAAGCTGTGGGTGCGCCAGATCAGCAGGGGTATGTCCCGGTCGGGTCCGGATCGTTCGGCGCCGTCGCCGAGGAGTTTCAGGGTGGCGGTTACGGTGTCGGTGAGGGTGTTGCGTACGGGGACGCCGTGGGTTTCGGCGCCGCGGCGTAGGTAGTGGATGCTGACCGCGTCGGGTGGTAGGCCGAGGACGACTCGGCCGGAGGTTTCGGTGCGTCCGTATTCGATGTTCGTGTTCAGGCCGGGGAGGTCGGGCATGCGGCGTGGTATCCAGAAGAGGATGACGTCGACGATGGCCATCCAGCGTTCCTCCCAGTTTTGGGAGATGTAGCCGGGTTGTGGTCGGTGGCGGTCGCGGGCTTCGGGGACGAACACGACGAGGGTGCCGGCGGCGGTCCAGCCGTCGGCGAGCAGGCGCAGCGTCTCGGGTCGCCATGAGGGTGCGTCGGGGTCGCGGGGCATCGGTCCTGCGATGAACACCGATGCCTGCCAGGTGTTGGGTGGTTCCTCGCCGGCGTATACGACGACGGTTTGCCCCACGGGTGGTCTCCCTTGTGTTAGGTGCTCAGAGCTGGATGCCGACACGTTCACAAAGGCCGCCCAGGTCCGCCCATCCGAAGCCGCCCAGGGGTAGCCCGGTCCGCTGAGGGTCAGTCCACTTGCCGGACTTGGGCGAGGGCGGGGATAGTTCGTAGCTGCTCTGCCTGGAGCTTGTCGGTCATAATGCCGGCCGGTCGTGCTCGGATGGGCGGGAAGGCCAAAGTCTCGGTCGGCGTGACAGCGAGATCGACGCTGAAGTCGTGATCGGCGTGGGGCAGGGTGTCGTCGACGAGTTGCAGTTCGTGGATGGTAGTCGCGATGGTGGTGTTTTCGGTGATGAGACCGGCGTCGGTGAGGAGGGCCAATTCGAGGTCGGAATAGCCGGCGCCCTTGCCGATCCGTACGCCGTCGTGTCGGCTGATGGCGACACTTCCACAGACGACCAGGTCTATCGGAGGCATCTCCTGCGGTGCGACTAGAGGAGCGACGTCCGCCGCGCCCGTACTGGTGGCGGCGATATCGAAGGGCGCGGTGAGGGCTGCGGGATCGAGCAGATAGAACGGTTCGGCTGTGGCGAGTTTCGGTACCGCCATGTAGAGCAGCTTGCCTTCTTGGAGTGCCCGTACGCGCACCGGCAGTTGGGCCCGATCGGGGTTGCACTTGATGACGAGGGCGCTTTTCCACACGTCGAGCCTCGCTAGCCGCGCTGCGGCTTGTTCCTTGCCGGCAAAGTCGGGGATATGACCGTATACGCCGGTCGGGGCGGCGTTGTTGCGTTCGAGTAGATCCCAGGCGCGATGGCGGACTGTGTGCTTTGCGTGGTCGGGGTCGCTGGGTCGGGTCACGCTGCAACTCCTACCTGGTCATGATGGTGAAAAGCCGATCGTTGACGTCCTGGACGGCTGGTTCGGCGCGCCATGGACGTAGTTGCCGGGCTGCGGTGAAGGCCAGGTTGAGGCCACCACCGGCGCGGGTCGGCTCGATCACGTTGATGGCTTGGTGCAGGTACGAGGTGGCCGCCTCAACATCACGGCGGAGGATGCTGGCCAGGGCGAGGTTTCCGAGAATCACCGCGGTGGACTTCCGCTGTGCCTCGCTGAGCCTCCGGGCGTCCTGCAACGCCGTGATCGCCTTGTCTGGCTTGTTGAGGAACAGCCAGCAGGACCCTTCGAGCCGTGCGTAGTGGCTGGGGGCGGAGAGGACACCGGCCGGATCACCCTTGTCAATCGCACTGAGATGCGCCTCGGCGGTGCCGAGTGCGGTGGAGCAGTCTCGGTCGTGTCCCAGCAGCGCGTGTGCCTCGGCGTGGTGTAGGTGGGCAAGGCCGGCGATGACGTGGCTGTCGCCGCGGCTGACGTGCGCGGCGCGGCTGGTGAGCGCGAGGCCCTCGGTGGGTTGCTTGGTTCCGTAGAGGGCGAGGAAGCTCTGCCGCAGCAGCGCGTTGCCCTCGATGACGACGTTCCGCGTTTCCTGGGCGGCCTTGATCGCCTGGTCGAAGTACGCTGCGCTGGCGGCATGATCGCGGCGTTGGGAGGCATCCCAGACGAGCTGACCCATTAGGGTCGCGGACTCGCCGACGGCTGTTGCCAACTCGCGTTGAAGCACTCCGCTGTTGGCATGCTGGCGCAGGAAGATGGTCTGACCGTGTAGCTGCCCGGCGTCGGCGAGCAGGAGCGTCGAGGGCGTGTGATCGTAGCGTTCGTCGAGATGCTGGACACGCTCCCGCAGGTAGGCGACGGTGACCAGGTCGACCCGACGCGGATGGCGTAATACGTATTCAAGACGTTCATCCGGTCGTGATGGTGGCTGGCCGACGTCGGCCAGAAGATCGGCCAGTTCCTCGACCGAGACTCTGAGCGCTGCGGCCAGACGAGGCCGGTGCCAGGGCTGCGGGTCCGTCTCCGCCCGCTCCCACCGAACGATGGTGGATCGGTCGACGCCAAGCTTCTCGGCCAGCCGTTCCTGGCTCAGCCCAATCGCCTTCCGGCGCTGCGCCAACCGGTGCCGCTTGCCCGCCACGTGCCGCTCCTTCCGCAGCGGATGGTCACTCCATTCATCCAGCTCCCGGATCACAGCGCAACGGGGATGCGCCACTTCTGCGTAGTTGCCGCGCTGGAGGCCCACCGCCATCCACGGTTGTGTAGGGGCATGGCACGGTGCGGTGGGCGGATAGCACCAAGCGGCGCGGCAATCCGCCGCTTTCACTGCCTGCCCGCCCCGGCGCCAATCCAACTCCCGAAGGTGACGGAGAGACCTGGTGAGTATGGCCAGCAAGATCCATCCTGCCCATGCCGGCAACGATGATCCCGGCGAGAATCCGCCAGCCCAGAGACCGGGCCGAGCGGCCTCATCTATCGGACCAGAGCGCGGGCAGGCAACCCGGCAAGCGCTCCCGTCAGCCATCGCCTCAACTATTCCGGCCGAGGGCCGGCCGTGACGGTGTCCGTCTCGCCCAACGCGGTGATCGGTGCGGCACAGCAAGACCGGCGATGACCAGTGACGGCACGCTTCGCCGGTTCCTCGGCTGGCCCGCCCAGCATCACAGCGTAGGCGGTTCCACCACCCGAGGCTGACCGGCCGTCGTCCCAGTTCCCTTCTTCCCACCTCTGCCAGGCAGGGGTGGCGCACGCCTGTGCCCAAACCTTGTTCGTCCCGGAGGTGTTCCATGCGTGATCTGGTGCCGTCCGTCCATGACCGGTTGTTGTACGCGTGCGCACACGCCACCGGTTCCATCCCGTCCCATCGGGAGCCGCTGGCGTCGGTCCCACTGGAGGACCCAAACGCCCTGCGCGCCGCACTCAGCTTGGCGGTCGGGCAGGAGCGGACAATGGTGGTGACCGGGCCGTTGGATCGGCGGCTGGTCCTCATTCAGCGACCATCAGGGTCGTGGACGGCGGCTGATCTGTCCGGCCAGCCGCACCGCAACCGGGTCTGGCCGGCCTGGACCGACGATCGACTGAAGGTGGCCGATCCGGACAGTTGGCTGTCCACCGCGCAGATCACTGCGGAGGGCCAGCGACGGTTGTTGCGGCCGAGGCTGCTGCTGGCGTCGCTGTATCACCCGGAGCATTTCCCGCTGCCCCGGTTTCCGCTGGCGATCTCCGATCTGGCCCGGGCGGCCCGGTCGACCCTGCTCGGTCGGGTCGAGCTGATGGACATGCAGCTCGGGTTCGGGTTGGACGACGTCATCGACCGGGTCCGCGACGGGGTGGAGGTGCTGGGCGTGTCGGTGACGTTCGGCCAGCATGACCTGGCCGTCCGCCTGTTAGACGCCGTTATGGCCCTTGACCGGCCGCCCCTGGTGGTCGCGGGCGGTTCGTTGACCGTCCGCAACGAGCGGATTCTGCTCGGCCGCTACCCGAACCTGCTCATCTGCCGGGGAGCGGGAGAACCGACCATCACCGACGTACTGGCCCACTGGCACGGTGACCTGGACATCGGGCAGATCCGTGGTGTCGGGTTCCGACACACCACACAGGCGCGCACCGTGCTACCGATCAGCCTTCCGCACCGGACCGCGATCGTGGCGAACCGCTCGCAGGACGACGTGTGGCCGGAGCTGGATCTGCTCGACCGCACCTTCGCCCACCGCGGGGTGGCCCAGTTGGAATCGTCACGGGGCTGCACCAACTACTGCTCGTTCTGCCCCCGGGGCCACAAGGGGCAATGGGCGGGAGCGCGGCCCGACGCGCTGCCCTGGCTCCTGCGCCAGATCGGCGCGGTGTTCGACCGGCACCCGAACCTGAATCGGACGATCTACCTGGTCGATGAGGAGTTCATCGGACGTGGCGACGACGCGGCCAGCCGCGCGCTGCAGGTCGCGGACACCCTCGCTCAAGCGGGCTTCCAGTGGGAGACCAGTTGCCGGGTCGACCAGGTCGTCCGGCCCGACCGGGACCGGGACTGGCACATCGAACGCGGTCACCTGTGGCGCGGCCTGGTCGAGCGGAAACTGCGGCGCTGCCTGTTCGGCGTCGAGTCCGGAGTGACCTCAATCCTGGAACGCTTCAACAAGGAGACCACCGGTGAGCAGAACGCCCTGGCCATCCGCACCCTCACCGCGCTGGGCGTGCCACCACGATTCACCTACATCACCTTCGACCAGTTGATGACGGCGGCCGAGCTGTGGCAGACGTACGCCTTCCAGGGCCGCACCGACCTGCTACTGCGGCCCCAACCCGAGCTGAGCGTGGCCGAGATCGTCGACGGGGTCCACGACGAGCAGTGGGTAGCTGCCCACACCACCAGGCGGCCCTTCTACACCGGCATCAGCTATCTGCTCGTCGGCATGGAATGCCTGATCGGGGCCGCGTATACCCGGCGCGCCGAAGCAGCTGGACTCACCGGGCGGGCGGACCCGTCGATGGGACGGGTCGAGGCCCGCTACGCGGACTGGCGAATCGGCGTTCTCGCTCACCGCGCTCAGTTGTGGATCGACCGGAACTTCGCGCTGGACTACACCCTCAAGTCGTTGGAGAAGATCCTCGCCGGACGGCCGTACACCCTGGTTCGCAACCTGCGGCGGCTGCTAAAGGACGCCGCCTACCGCCTCCTCGGCGCGATGCTCGACGAACTTGCCCCCACCGACCCGCACGCCGCCGACCACGGTGACCTCGACGCGCGGTGCCGGGCAGCGGCCGACGCCCTCCTGGTCCAACTGCGTGCCGACCTGGAACCGGTCGTCGCCACCGTCGCCGTCGCCCTGCCCGACGACCGGCGGGACATCCTCCGGCACGAACACCGCCGGTGGGCCACCCCGCGCGACTGGCAGCTGATCAACGCCGCCGACCCCTGCGGCATCTGAGCGGACCAATCCAATGAGCCTCCTGCCGCGCCGCCACAT
Organism: Plantactinospora sp. A48; assembly: GCF_055793945.1. NCBI lineage: Bacteria > Bacillati > Actinomycetota > Actinomycetes > Micromonosporales > Micromonosporaceae > Plantactinospora > Plantactinospora sp. A48. Next base: position 24,683 of record NZ_JBTIXF010000050.1, read on the forward strand.
CAACGGCCTCAACACCGACGTCTCCGTCATCGCAGCTGGCTGCTGGACCATCGGCGGCCCCGCCACCAACCGAGGCACCCCGATCGGCTGGGACAGCGTCGACCCTGAGGCCGCCTTCGCCGGCCTCGTACACGCCCTCGAACGAGGCGTCACCTTGAGCCATTTTCATCGTGCGTGGCGGTTGGTTTCGACGTGGTGCAGGACGAGGATGGCCTGCACGATCGCGGTGGTTCGGCGGGGGCAGCAGCGCAGCTTGACCAGGATCTTCCAGGTCTTGAGCGTGGCGATCGCTCGTTCTCCACGGGCGCGGATCTTCGCGTGGGCCCGGTTTACGGCCTTCTGCCTGGATGACAACTTCGGCCGGAAGCGGTGCCGCTTGAACGGGGTGCGGACGCTGCCGTGGACGCCCTGGTAGCCCTTGTCTGCGAAGGTCATCACGTCCGAGCTGGCCAGGGCTTCGATGATGCCGTGGCTGTGGGCGGCGGTCAGGTCGTGTGTCGAACCGGGCAGGGCCGGTGATGCCCACACGAGCCGGCCGGCCGGGTCCGCGATGACCTGCACGTTCACGCCGTGGCGTTTGTGCTTGCCGCTGTAGTAGGGCTTCTGTTCGGCGACCCGGTCGATCGGGATCAGCGTGCCGTCCAGGATCGCGTACGCCAGCAGCCGGATGCGTCGCATCGCGGTTTCCAGGTCGTCGGCTGCCGATCTGAGCAGGGTTATCGCTTCCTGGACGTAGCGCCAGGCGGTGGCGACGCCGATTGCGAAGCCGGCCGCGAGTCGGGTGTAGGTGTCGCCGTTACGCAGATGGGCCAGGGCCAGCAGCGCCTGCCGGCCTGGGTCGAGGCGCCGCCACCGGGATCGGCGCTGCTTGCGGTGGCCGCGGATGCGTTCGGCGAGGTGGTTCAGGGTGCGGCTGGACAACGGAATCGTGGCGGGGTAGGACAGCATGGCGAGGCTCCCGGTCGGGGCTTCGAGTCTTGGTCGACAGCTGTCCTACCTGGAGCCTCGCACCCATCGATCACCGGTACTGCCACACCCACCCTGACCTGCACGATCAGCTTGGAAAAGGTTCCTTGTACGACACCGCCGACGTCTACGGCCTGGGCCAGTCCGAGCGCCTACTGGGCCGGCTCCTGCGCCGCACCGCACGCCACGACCTGACCATCTCCAGCAAAGTCGGCCACTTCGCAGGCACCGCCCGCCACGCCTACCACCCCGTACAGATGCGCGCCCAACTCGCCACCACCCTGGACAACCTCGGCACCGACCACCTCGACATCTACTTCCTCCACAGCGACGACTTCGGCCCCAACCACCGATACCTTGCCGACGCGGCCGACCTCATGCGCACCTGGCGCCGCCAAGGGGTCATCCGAGCAGTCGGCATGCGCGCACCGCACCGGTTCGCCGAGGAATGGGCCGCCACCGACGGGCCGCAGACGGCCGAGGCCCGTCGCTGGCTGCACCTGTACAAGCAGGTACGCCCCAACGTGCTCACCGCCCGCTACAACCTGCTCAGCCCGCCCTACGCCGCCCATGAAACCGACATCTTCCGCTTCGCACGGCGCAACGGGATCGGGATCCTGATCAAACAGGTCCTCGGGCAGGGCCTCCTACTACGCAGCGGCCCCGATCCCGACCAGCGGCGATACAGCGCGGCAGACCACCGCAGCACCGATCCGGCCTTCACCCCCGACCACCGCCGGCAGCTCCACGCCCGCCTCGTGCCCCTGCGCGACCGGTACGGACACAGACCCGCCGACATGGCGCGACTCTGCGTGCAGTACGCCCTGCACCACGCCCCCGACGCCGCGATCCTCACCGGCTTCCGCGACGCCAACCAGCTCGACACCATCCTGGACAGCCTCGACCGACCACTCCAGGCCGACGACATCGCTCAAATCCGCGCCGTGCTCCACGCCAACCCGCACACCGACTGATAGGAACGACACCGTGCGCTACATCGAGGTCGAAAAGAAATACGCGCTGCCCGACGCCCAGGTCCTCAGGGGCAGGCTCGCTGAACTCGGCGCGAAACCCGCCGAGCCCACCCGACAGGTCGACGCCTACTACAACGCCCCGCACCGGGACTTCCTCGCCCCGGAGGTGATCTCGGAATGGCTGCGGATCCGCACCGAAGACCACGGAGCGTCGATCAACTTCAAGCGCTGGCACCCGGTCGACGCCATCGTGAAGACCCACGCCGACGAGTACGAGACCCGCGTCGGGGACGCCGAGGCCGTCCGCCTGCTGCTGGAATCGCTGGACTTCCAGCCCCTGGTGACGGTCGACAAGACCCGCGAAGCGTGGACCCTGCCGGACATCGAAACCGTCATCGACCACGTCGTGGACGCCGGTGACTTCGTCGAGTTCGAGTTCAAGGGCGACGCCACCGACGTCAGCGACGCGACGCGACGGCTGGAGGCGTTCATCGCCTCCCTCGGGGTCGAACTCGGCCAGCAGATCAACAAGGGCTACCCGCACATCCTCCTCGGCCGCGACCACTGACCCTGTTCCTCACCTGCCGCCCACTCGGGGCTCCTGCAACTCAGTCCTTCCTGCGTGATCTCGCTGACCGGTACTTCCGCCCCGGAAGCCTCTCCTGACGTGAGAGGCTTCCGGTGTACGGGCGAACCTGATCATCTAATTGCCGGATATTCAGATGCGCGTAGGCCGTAAGTGACCTGTTCGACTGCGGTTGTCGTGCGAATCCTGCCGAGGCGCTACGACGCATCCCGAGCATCGTCCTGGGACCGTCGAGGGAGGTCACCGAACGCGGTCCATCGTGTGCTGTTGTCGCCGTTGCGGATGGTGGCCAGACGGAGCTGGAACTCTTCGGTTACGCCTGGGCCGCTGGCTAACAGCGGCACGGCGGCGGCGATCATTTTTAGCTCACGTGCTTCTCGTAGTAGGTGCCAGGCTGGATCCTGGGTGATGTCGTACCCGTAGGCGGCGGCCAGTTTCCTGTGCCCGCCCGTCGCGCCGAAACGACCTTCGTTTGTTGGCGCCGGGACGAGGTCGACTTGCCAGGGTCCGATGCAGCTTGCATCGAAGTCGCACATCAGTACCCGGCCAGCCGCGTCACGCAGGAGGTTTCCCTCGTGTGCGTCACCATGTACGAGGCTCGGTTCGACGGTTGCCGCGAACTCCTGCAAGCGTGGTTCGATCCGTTCGCACCAGGCGAGCAGATAATCTCGGTCGTCATCGGCCAGTCCCTCAGCATCGTCGAGACGACTCCGAGCGTCGCCGATCGGATCCCATTTCGGCAGCTCGAAGGGAGGCAGGCCGAGGGCGTGGAACGTGCGCAGCGTGATTCCTAGATCGCTGGCGTCGGGCGCCGGTTCGTGGGGTTGGACGTAGCGCCACACGGTGGCGAGTAGGTCTCCGTCGGCGATGGGCTGCTCCATGCCCGCGGCGAGTCGGATCGTTGGCGCGTCGACTTGTTCGAACCAGGCACCGAGTGCGGCGACCTTGTGCACCCGTGCGTGTAGTCGGTGGGTGCGGGTGATGCGTACCACGAGCCCTGCGGCCGGTAGTGCGAACACGGCGTTGTTGGTCAGCCGCAACAGCTGTGCGTCGGCGTCGGCGACGCACAGCTGGTCGGCGAGGCGCGCGAGGGTTTGCCGCATCGCCACCTCGCTGAATCGACCGTCTCTGCGCGTCATGCGGCCGGGACCGGTCGTGGCAAGGATCGTACGAACTCGGTGACTTCTGGTATATGCATGTGCTGGGCGGCGTCGCGGTGAAGGTTGGCAATCCGCTCGATCACTCGTGGCGAGGTCAGCGTTGCTGCTTGGTGCCTGGCCGTGTTGCCGGCTTCTAGCGCGAGCTCGGGCGCGTCTGCCAGGAAGTACGCACTGGCCAGGCCGACCTGGTTGAGGACGGTGCTACGTGCGTTCTGCGGGCCGAAGGCTTGAATCGCGTCGTTGACCCAGCACACTGCCTCGCCACCACGTCGGCGATCTGCGCGTGCCCAGTCTCGGTAGACCCGACCATATTGGGCGAGCAATTCTCCTTTATCGAAGTAGCTCAGCCACTCAGGCTCCTTGAGTTGGTCAACCTCTGCGAATGCTTCGCTGGAACGCCCTAGCGCCCGTTGTGCGCCCTCCCAGTCGCCGAGTGCGGCTCGAGATGCCGCCTCGGCTCCGCGGAGGATGGCGGTGAGCGCAGGTGTCGCGTCGAGTTGGTGATGCGCGGCACGGAGGATCTCCAAGGCGTCGTGGTTGTGACGCAGGTGCTGCATCTGTCTCGCCTGCCCGTAACGCACATGGGCGACCAGTCGGCTGTCGCCGGCTTCGGTCGCGAGGCGTTCGGCGGCAGCGAAGTGCCGTTGGGCCTCGCTGTGTCGTGTGGCGTCGAAGGCGGTCCAGCCAGCCAGGTCCCTTGCGTTGGCGACCGCGCTCAGCAGCTGCGGACGTACTGAGTCGCTGATCACGTGATGTAGCAGCACCGACGCGGACTCCGCGAACCGGCCGACATCGTCGACGAGACTGCCGCCTCCAAACTCCTGATCCGCAGAGCGGTACAGACTGATGAGCGCGGTTAGACGCGAGACGTCGCTAGGTCCGATCCGTCGCCGCGGCCCTTGGCCTGCGCTGAGAATCCCGGCTGCGGCGGTAACGACGGCCAGACCGCTCAATAGTGATCGGCGGCGTACCTGCGGTGCTTCTGGATCCTCGTCATTTCTGTAAGCGTCCCGTGGCCAGTCCGCACTCGATTTGCCACTGTCGAAGATCGTGCCCGCCTCGTTCAGTAGTTCGGCAAGATCCTCGATTGTCAGCTTGAGCGCTCCAGCGAGACGCGGTCGGTGCCAGGGCTGCGGATCGGTGGCTCCCCGCTCCCAACGCACGATGGTCGAGCGGTCGACACCGAGCGCGGCGGCAAGTTGTTCCTGGCTCAGTCCCATGGCCTTGCGGCGCTGTGCCAATCGGTGTCGACGTGTGCCCACCAGTGCGACCTCCCCCAGACCCGCTGATCGTAACTGATTTATCCGTCTGGGCAGCTCATGTCCCCTCGTGCAACGGGGATGCCCCACTTTTGCGCCATTGCCGCTCTGGGAACCGCTGTGTCAAACCGGTTTTGTGGACATAGGCGGTGCGACGGATTGCAGCTGTCGCATTTCGCTCGTGGCCGCAATTCCAGCCGTGGCTTCAGGTGTGGTCAGCCGGTGTAGGTCTGGAGGGAGGGGACTACGTGCATCCGCTTGCTGACGATCTTTTTCGACTGATTCATCACGACGGTTCGGGCCGGCGGCGTGTGAGTGGTCGGGCGGCGGGGCTTGGGTTGGCGGCGGCGTTGTTGGCCGAGTTGGTGTGGGGCGCGAAGGTCACTGTCGAGGGTGGGGTGCTGCGGGTGGTCGATCCGCGCCCGCCGGGTGATGCCTTGGCTCACGCGGTGCTCGACCAGCTGGTTGGTGACCCGGAGAACCGCGATCTGCGGGTGTGGTTGGAGTTTTTCAGCCGGGATGCGTACGAGCGGGTGGCGCAGCGGTTGTGGTGGGCGGGGCATGTTCGCCAGGAAACCCGTGGCCTGTTGCGAAGCAACGTGGTGTGGGTGCCGATGGACGTCAACGCTGCTTTCCTTCCATGGTGGCGGTTGTCGACGCTGCTTCGGGATGGCAAGCCGGCGGATCACGGCGACAGGTTCCTCGCCGGACTGGCCGCAGCGACCGGTCTCGACAACGCCTTACTGCAAGATGCGCCGCCGTCTGCCCGGGGCTACCTGGACCACCTTGCTGGCACGGTGTGGCCGCCGCTGAGGGAACTGTTGGCGCATACCCAGGCCGCCGTCGGTGACGCAGTCCTTCATTACCGCAAGTGACCTGCGCCTTCGCATCGAGAAATTCGACACTCTGTTGGAGGAACTGGTGATGTCTGTGTCCACCTCATCGGCCCGGTCAAGTCCGGTCGCGAGCCTGGCCGCTGACCGACTCGGAGTTGCCGCGGTGGTGTTCTTCGTGATGTCGGCTGCGACTCCGTTGACGGTGGTGGCGGGTGTGGTGACCACGGGCTACGCCACGACGGGCCTGACCGGCATCCCTCTCGCTTTCGTCCTCGTCGGGCTGCTGCTGGCGTTGTTTTCGGTGGGGTATGTGGCGATGGCCCGGCAGATGGCCAACGCGGGTGCCTTCTACTCGTACATCGCCCAGGGTCTGGGTCGCCCGGTCGCTGTTGGTGGGGCGTGGATAGCGCTGTTGGCCTACAACGCCCTGCAGGTTGGTCTGTATGGGGCGGTGGGGGTGGCCGCCCAGCCGGTGCTCGCCCAGTGGACGGGGGTAGCGGTGCCGTGGTGGTTGATCGCCGTGGTGGCGTGGGCGGTGACCGCCGTCCTCGGGGTCTTGCGGGTGGATGTGAACGGCCTGGTGTTGGCGGTGCTGCTCGTCGCGGAGGTGGCGGTCATCCTGGTCTACGACCTGGCCGACCTCACCCATCCCGCCGGTGGACACATCACGGTGACGGTGTTGTCGCCGGGCAACCTGATCGGTCCGGGTGTGGGCGCGGTCCTCGCTCTGGCGGTGCTCGGCTTCGTGGGTTTCGAGTCGGCGGTGGTGTTCTCGGAGGAGGCGCGGGATCCGCGTCGGACGGTGCCGGTGGCCACGTACGTGTCGGTGGGGTTGATCGCCTGCTTGTACGGGCTGTCAGCGTGGGCGATGACCGTCGGCACCGGCCCCGACCAGATTGTGGACGCCTCCCGCACGGACGGCCCGGAACTGATCTTCCACCTCGCCGCAGGGCACCTGGGTCAGGTGATGGTGGACATCGGGCGGGTGTTGTTCGTGACCTCCATCCTCGCCGCCCTGATCAGTTTCCATAACACGACCGCCCGGTACATGTTCGCCCTCGGCCGCGAACACGTCCTGCCCGCTGGTCTGGGTCGCACCTCCCGGCGTAGTGGGGCACCGCGGACCGCATCACTGTGGCAGAGCCTGATCGGCCTGGCCGTGATCATCGTCTACGCGGTCGAGGGCTGGGACCCTCTCGTGCAGTTGTTCTTCTGGGCCGGCACGTCCGGTGGTCTCGGGGTGTTGTTCCTGATCACCACCACCTCGGTCGCGGTGCTGGTGTTCTTCCGCCGCCACCCGCACGGGGAGACCCGGTGGCGGCGGGTGACCGCCCCCATCGCGGCAACCGTCCTCCTGGTCGCCGTGGCGGTGCTGGCCGTGCACAACTTCGGCACCCTGCTCGGCGTGCCCGCCGGCCACCCCCTGGCCTGGGTCATCCCCGTCACGTATCTGGTCGCCGCTGTGGCCGGGACCGGGTGGGGACTGCTGCTGCGTGCCCGCCGACCGCACGTGTACGCCACGATCGGCCTCGGCGCGAAAGCCGCCACCGCCCGCCTCGACCTACCCACACCCCGCCAACCGGGCAACGTCCGACCCCACTGGGCCAGCCGAAGGATCGGCCGGTGACCGGGCCCCTGACCCGGCCGGTGAACCTGCCGCCGGTGATATCTGCCGGCTGGGGGGAGACCACGGCCGTCGCCGCCCTGATCGCCGAGGCACTCGCCCCGTCGCCAGTCGCGGGATGGCTGGTACCCAACCCGGCCGCCCGCCCCCGAGTGCTACGGGACCTGGCCAGCATGTGGGTCGAATACGCCCTGGCCTACGGGCAGATCGACCTCCTGGATGACCGGTCGGCCTCCACTATCTGGATCCACCGTCACCGCCCGGTACCGCCCTACCAGTACCACCAACGCCTGACCACCATCACCGGCCCGTGGGCCAGCCGAGTCCACCGCCTGGACGCCCTCCTGGACGACCACCACCCGAACGGTCAACACCACCACCTGGCGTTCCTCGCCGTCGCCCCCGCGTCACAGAGGCAGGGACGTGGTAGTGCGCTGCTCGCCCACCATCTCCGGCGCCTCGACGAGCACGGAATGCCGTCCTACCTGTGCGCCGACAGCCCGCGGAGCCGCGACTTCTTCCAGTGGCACGGCTACCTACCCCGCCAACCGTTCGCCCTGCCGGACGGCACCCGGTTGTGGCCCATGCGCCGCTATCCGGCAACCCGACCCCGCTCGCCCACCCTTCCGGCTGACGCCCGCCTCTGCGCACGCCACCCTCAGCCGAAGGATTGAATCCGGTGACCTCACCTCTTGCCCAGCCACCGCACACCCCATCCCGGCCCATCCCCATCGAGCGGCCCACCGTTGACACGTCCCGGGCGCATCCGGCCCGCCGCTACGACTACTGGCTCGGCGGCAAAGACCACTTCGTCGCCGACCGAGAATCCGGCGATGCCATCGCCGAGGCGTTCCCCACGGTCCGCACCGCCGCGATCGAGAACCGGCGGTTCCTACTGCGGGCCGTCACCTGGCTGGCCGCCGAGGCGGGTATCCGGCAGTTCCTGGACATCGGTTCCGGGATCCCCACCAGCCCCGCCGTCCACGAGCTGGCGCAACGTATCGCCCCGGCGGCCCGGGTTGTGTACGTCGATGCAGACCCCATGGTCATCGCCCACGGACGCGCCCGAACCACCAGCAGCCCCCAGGGCACGGTCACCCATCTACAGGCCGACCTCCGCCACCCCCACACCATCCTCACCAACCCACTGCTGTCGGCCACCCTCGACCTCACCCAACCCGTCGCCGTACTCCTGAGCGCCGTCCTGCACTTCATCCCCGACCACCATCAACCAGCCCGGATCATCACCCGCCTCAGCAACGCCCTGGCCCCGGGCAGCTACTTCGCGGTGTCCCACGCCACCCTCGACCCCCTCTCACCCAACACCGCACACCGCATCACCACCCTGTTCGCCGCCGACTCGGCGCACGGTGTCTTCCAGCCCCGCAGCCGCGACGAGATCGCCGCGCTACTCGGCGGCCTGCCACTGGTCGCGCCGGGTCTGGTTCCCATCATCCAGTGGCGTCCCGACCAGCCACCCCAGCCGCAGGCGTCGACCGCCGACACCGCCATGTACGGGGCCCTCGCCCGAGTTCCGTAGCGATCCGCCTCACCAGCCAATCTCGCCCAGGGGACATCGATGACGCACACCAACGACCACACACCCACCCCCGGCGATCTCACCCCGGCGGTGAAACAGCTGGCTGACCACGAGCCTCACAGTCCCGCCCTGATCGTCCGCACCCCAACCGGCCAATACCTGGTCAGTCCCAGCGGATTCGGCGAAGGACCCCAAAACCAGTACGTGATCTCCCGCAGCCAACTCGGCGCACTCATGTGGGAGCACGGCTACCGACGCGAAGACCTCACCGACCCGCAACAAGCCGCCAAACTCGCCGCACTCGTGGCTGCGTTCCGGCCATCCCACCAACGCCACAGCCACAGCCCACCATGACCGGTCGGCCCGCGCACCACCCCCGCCCACCCCTACCCGAACCTTGGACCAAAGCACCGGTGCTGTTCCTGCTCATCCCCCTCGCCATCCTGCTGGCGACACCCGAGTCCTGGCTGCGGCCCCTCATCGACACCCTCCACGCCGCACTCCCGATCCTGCTCCACGTCCCCACCACCCTGTAACCCCTCGCGACAGGGTTTGTGGCCCGTCGCCACCTGACCGTGCCCCCCAACCCCGAGGGGCCGATGACACCCGGCACCACCCGGTGGCGGGCCCAACGCACCATCAATGAAAGGGATCCATGAAACACCTGTTCACCCGCTCGACTTTCGCGGCGATCACCCTCGCCGGACTGCTCGCCGCAACGGCCAGCCCGGCTGCCGCGATCATCGACGGACACGACGCCACCCGCCTCTACCCGGGTATTGCGAGCCTGGGAATCGTGTTCCCGGAAGGCACCGCCCTGTGCGGTGGCAGTCTCATCGCCCCCCGTTGGGTCCTGACCGCCGCGCACTGCGTCTCCGACGACGCCGCCGCGCCCACCCCGGTTCCCATGCCCGGTACCACCATCACCGCCCGGGTCGGCAGCCTCGACCGCACCACCGGCGGCCAGGTCGTCACCGGGAAGAAGGTGTACCTGAACTCCGGCTGGGACTGGGGCGCGGACGGATCCACCAAACCCGTCTCTGACCTGGCCCTGGTGGAACTCGATCGACCGGTCCGGGCTCCCCTGATGCCGCTGGCCGACTACCGTACCCCCGAACAGGGCCGTTTGCGGCTGGTTGGCTGGGGTTTGACCCAATACCCCCCAACGCCCGACAGCATCCCGCCGGACATCCTGCAGCAACGCGACACCACCCGACTGCCCGACGAAGCCTGCACCGACGGATTCATCAGCACCGGTGACATCTGCGTCGGCCCCGGCTCCTACTACGGCGACTCCGGCAGCCCCGCCCTCAAACGCACCCCCACCGGCTGGGCCGCCACCGGCATCGCCAGCCGCGAAACCAACCCAGACGACCCCGCCCACGCACCCACCGTCTACACCAACTTCACGTACCCACCGTTCCGGGCCTGGATCCACGACACGATCACCGGAACCCTCCGACCCCCGGCCCACCGACACCCGGCCACGATCGCAACGGTGAACACCGACCTGACCAACACACTCAAGATCAAAGACTTCGAGTAGGCCAGTGACCGGCCGGTCCGGCCCCGCACCCCGCCGCACGACGGGCGGAGCCGGACCGGCCACCCACACCCCGAAAGACACGCAACCGGTCCAGTGGAAGGCCGCCCGGTGAAACAAACGATGGCGCAACTCCAGGACGGCCACACGCCGCCCTGGGCGCGGGCGCTCCAGCATCTGACGATCCTGGCCGCCCTCGCCGGTATGGCACTGGTGTCGGTCCTGTCGGCGGCGGTGTTCGCGATGGCCAGCGACGCCTGCAATCCCGGCGACACCACCGCCATCTGCACCACCCACGGCCAACAGATCGCGGCGGCAGCACCCCTCTACGGCGGCCTGGGCGGCGCCGCGCTGGCCGCCTTCACCACCTACATCTGGCCCCGCACGCATCGCCTCGCCTGCACCGCGATCGGCGTCACGATCGCCCTCGCCAGCTGGTTAACCGGCTACGGGATCGCCCTCACCGGCCAATAACCCGGACGAGAAAGACCAGGACACCAGCATGACGCGCATCCCGGTGGCACTGTTCAACATCCAGTCCGGCTGTTTACGCCAAGGCGGTAACGGATACGACTTCGAGCGCCTTCAACGGGCCGCCGCCCACCTCACCGAACCACCCGCACTGTGGCTCCTCAACGAAGCAAAACAATGGCGAGCCGACGCCAACCATGGTCTGCACGGCGCCGCCGAAGCCCTGTCCGACACCCTCGGCGTCCCGTATACCGGCCTCCTGGGCACCAGCGACCGCGGATCCATCCCACCCGCCATCGCCTACGACTCGAACCAGCTCGTCCTGCGTTCCTGGTGGAACCCCGACGACCCCTACTCCTACCTAGACAAGCTCAACGTCGCCCGATTTGCCATCCGCAACAGCGCTCCCACCGCCGAACACCGCACCGAATTCCTCGCCTGGGTCGCACACTGGCACCCCGACTCCGCCACCATCCGCCAACAGGAAGCAACCCACATAGCCCGATACGGCCACCGCACCCACCTGCCCGTCATCGGCGGCGGAGACCTCAACAACACCGCCTCCGGACCCCACCTACCCCAATACAACTGGACCCTCGCCAACCACCAACGCCGCACCGCCGAAGCCCACCAACTACCCGACGGAACCTGGACCACCAACACCGACGCCGTCGACCACCTCATCGGACCCTGGGATACCCACCACCACAAACGAATCGGCGGCAGCGGCTACCACGCCATCGCCGAACTCGCCTGGCAAGCCGGCATCACAGACGCGCTGGTGCCCACCGTCAACACCCTCGATTCCGGCGGCGCCGTCATCAAAGACTGGCTACTGGTCAACCCCACAATGCTCCCGTACGTCGACCCCGACAGCTACCACGTCCACATCCCACCCGACGACCCCACCAACTGGCCATCCGACCACCGACTCATCACTGCCACACTCGACTTCGCCCAACCCAGCCCTCCGCACGGCCAGCAATCATGAAAACCCAAACAAACCGCTCGGCACCACTCCACCATGGCAGCGGTGGCTGTGACGACACGTCCGCCACAGCCACCGCAGAGTTCGCTCATTGTGACGCCCTCGCCACCGCACGGGGCGTCACAACAATGCCAGTCGGGTAGGCAGCCGGGCACTATGCTGGTCACGAGGAGTGGCGCGCGCCAGCAACCAGACAGCCCGAGCCGGTCACAGGATCACACCTTGCGTCAGGGTAAGTGACGGATCCCGTAATTCTCGCCATCAAACAGGATGGCCGGCAGGCCACTCGATCTTTGGTCTTTCAAAATCTGCTCAAGGATACGGCGGAACCGCTCGACCGCACCATCTGCGTTGTCTCCCTCCGCGAGCACCCTAATGAGAATGGAGGCGCTGCTTCCTTCGATTGATACTGCGGTATCGGTGATTCCAGACTCCTCTTCTTCGAAGTCAAGAAGCCTTTCCACGAGCCATGCTGCCTGCATTCGCAAGTCTTCCGCAGACACGGGTTTCCGCTCGAGGTCGCAGACGGTAGCTCGTACGTGAACGTGCGCGAACATGTCTGCTTCCGGCCTCCTTTACACCCGGTCTGGCATGGAAGATTGTCAGCCCACTCGATCAACTCTAGTGCGTAGCCCGCCGGATCCTTGAACCTCTCCCCGACAAAATGGCTGTGAGCCTTATAACAAGGGCATGTAACACAATAAAAGCGCTTTCCCGCCGCTGTCCTGCTACCCACCTTTCGAGGGCTGCGCTTCCCCGTGGTGATCTCGAATCCCCTCTCGTGGAGTCTGGCGAAGGCCCGGTCGATCTCCTCGTTGGGGTGCCTTGGATAGCTCCTGGGGTGACTCACTCGTCCTCCATCGCGTATTGGACCTCCCCTCTAACGAACGACAGCCCGAAGCGTTACGTGGCCGGCGGCCACGAATGGTTACCCATCTTGGTTCGAGATAGCGTCCTGCAATATTCCGGGCCGGATCGCACACCATGTGCGACTCATGAACGGCAGTCACATTGACGACAACTACGCTGCGTATTCTTGCTGGTAAAGCGTATACCGCAGCTTTCCCTCTGCTCTCGGAGCGGCAGGATTCGCCCGTCCGCAGGTCATCATCGCGTCGCGCCATGTGGTGTCCGCGAGTAGGATTCGATGACATCCGCTTCACCTGCGGCGGCGGCGTTGCGGACGGTGCTGGCAGGTATCAAGGTTATGCGGCCTGGCATTGCGGCAGCTCGCTGCCGGGCTGGAGCGCGTACGCGAAGCGGACCATGCGCTCGCTACGGCGGCCGAGGCAATCGGTGAGTACGAGCGGCGCTTCGGTGAGTCCGGGTGAGCCTTGGCCGCATCGCCGGGTGCGGCGATGCCGGCGGCTTCGGTGGCGGACGCCGGTCGCCGCCTACCGGCGCGATCGGGTCGGGCACTCACGACCAGCGTTTCGATGGTGAGCAAATTGGCCCCACGGCCACACGAGGTAGCACAGACGCGGCAGTGCTGGACGCGATGAACCGACTCTGCGCGGCGTGAGCGCATCCGTCCCCTACGAAATGGTGTTCTACCTACCCGACCGGTTCGACCACTCGGCCGACCCGATGCGGGCCAAGGTCGCCCATCTGCAAGCCAAATCGCCAACGCGGTCTGCGCCACCTGCGCGCCGTCGCCAGCCGCATGGCAGGCCGGTGCCGTGATGCGCGATGATGTTCTACGACGTACCGGCTACTGCAGACTGTGCGCCGCCACCTGCTCGGACGCACGCACCCGCTTGCGCTGGGCCGCCAGCATCTGTTCGTCGAGTGATCCTCGTAAGGAGCCTTGTGAGCACCCTCGGTAGTTTCATCTGGTCGATCGCCGACCAGCTTCGAGGCCCCTACCGCCCCAACCAGTACGGCAACGTGATCCTCCCGCTCACAATCCTGCGACGCCTCGACTGCATCCTTGAGCCCGACCGGGAGACGATGCGCGCGCTGGCGGCGAAGTACGACAACCCGGTCCGGCTCAAGATCGAGGTTAAGAAGGCGACCGGCCGGCCGTTCTACAACACCTCGAACTACTCCTTCGCCAACCTGCTGGCTGACCCCGACGGGCTGGCGGACAACCTGGCCGACTACATCGACCGGTTCTCGCCCGATGTCGACGTATTCCAGTACTTCGACTTCAAGAAGGAGATCCTCGCCCTAGAAAAGGCAGAGCTGCTGGGCGAGGTCATCACGTCCTTCAAGGCTGTCGACCTGCATCCGGATGTCGTCTCCAACGCCGACATGGGCGATGCGTTCGAGTACATCATCCGCAAGTTCAACGAGGCCGCGAACGAGACATCCGGTGACCACTACACCCCGCGGGACGCGATCCGGCTCCTGGTCGACCTTCTCTTCGCCGAGAAGGACGCCGACCTGACCGAGGCCGGCATCGTCCGCACGCTGTACGACCCCACCGCGGGCACCGGCGGCATGCTCGCCCTGGCCGAGGAGCACCTGCTCGCACAGAACCCCGCCGCGAAACTGAGCCTGTACGGCCAGGAGTACAACCCGCAGTCGTACGCGATCTGCAAGTCCGATCTGCTGGCCAAGGGCCACGACGCGACCAACATCGCCTTCGGCAACACCCTCACCGATGACGCGTTCAAGGGTCGCCAGTTCGACTTCTGCATGTCCAACCCGCCCTACGGCGTCGACTGGAAGCAGTATGCCAAGGCGGTGACGAAAGAGCGCGACGAAGCGGGCCCCTACGGCCGGTTCGCGCCCGGCCTGCCGGCGACCTCGGACGGGCAGATGCTCTTCCTGCTCCACCTGGTTCACAAGATGCGGGCGCCGGAGGATGGCGGCGGCCGGGCCGGGATCGTGATGAACGGCTCGCCGCTCTTCAACGGCGCCGCCGAGTCCGGTCCCTCCAATATCCGGAAATTGCTGCTAGAGAAGGACCTGGTCGATGCGATCGTCGCGCTGCCGACCAACATGTTCTTCAACACCGGCATCGCCACCTATATCTGGATCCTCGACAACACCAAGCACCCCGACCGTAAGGGCGTGGTTCAGCTGATCAACGGCACCTCGTTCTGGACGAAGATGCGCAAGAACCTCGGCTCCAAGGGCCGCGAGATCAGCGACGCCGATCGCGCCAAGGTGGTGAAGCTGTATGCCGACTTCACCGACGCTGACCCGGATTACTCGAAGGTCCTGCGCAACGACGAGTTCGGCTACTGGACTATCACCGTCGAACGCCCCCTACTCGACGAGTTGGGTAACCCCGTCGTCGACCGCAACGGCAAACCCAAGGCGGACACCAAGAAGCGCGACACCGAGAACCTGCCCTTCACCTACGGCGGCTCGACGGCCGGCGCGGCCGGAAAGGCCGAGGTCATCCAGGCGTACTTTGCCGCCGAGGTAAAGCCGCACATCCCCGACGCTTGGATCGACTGGACCAAGGTCAAGACCGGCTACGAGATCCCCTTCACCCGTCACTTCTACAAGTACGTCCCACCCCGCCCCCTCGCCGAGATCGACGCGGACTTGGAGAAGCAGGTCGCCAAGATCCTCGACCTGCTTCGTGAGGTTGAGGGATGAGCAAGCGATATACCAACTACGTCGACTCGGGTGTGCCGTGGCTTGGCGATGTTCCAGCAGGCTGGACGGTGAGGCCACTGTGGTCGATGTTCGAGCGGATCAAGGACGTAGGGCACCCCGATGAACAGATGCTCTCGGTGTTCCGCGACTACGGTGTCGTTGCGAAGGACTCTCGGGACAACATTAACAAGACCGCCGAGAACCGAAACATTTACCAGCTCGTCCACCCCGGATGGCTGGTCACGAACCGGATGAAGGCATGGCAAGGATCAGTTGGCATCTCCGGCCTGCGAGGGATCGTTTCGGGACACTACATCTGCTTCGCTCCTCGACACGATGCACACTCTCGCTACCTGAATTGGCTCTTCCGGAGCCCCGCCTACGCCGCCGGCTACGCGCTCCTGTCTAGGGGCGTAAGGATCGGCCAGGCCGAGATCGACAACGATCTCTACCGAGTGATGCCTGTTCTCCTTCCGCCGATCGAGGAGCAGCACGCCATAGCCGACTACCTCGACCGCGAGAGCGCCCGCATCGACATGCTCATCGAGGAGCAGCAGCGCCTGATCGAGCTGCTCCGCGAGCGGCGACAGGGCGTCTTGGCTCGCGCCTCGGACGGGGACTGGCCGACGGCGGGCCTTGGCCTCCTGCTAGAGGGAATCAAGGACGGGACACATGGGTCGTTCTCGCGAACTGTTCCCGGCGAGGGAATGCCACTACTTGGGGCGCGGAATATCGTGGGGTCTCGGGTCACGTTGGACGGCGCCGAGTCGTTCATCTCTGCAGAGGACCACCACTCGATTGTGGCGAACGGGTTTCCTGCAAAGGGTGATGTCCTGCTCGTCATTGTTGGGGCGACGATCGGCAAAACGGCGGTGTACGACCTCGACACTCGCTATTCGTTCCAGCGAAGTGTCGCCTTCCTGCGACCCACTGAGCGCTTGGAGCCGAAATTTTTGTGGTACCAGATTCAAGCAAGCCGATTCCAGGATGAGTTGACGCTGCGAGCGAAGACCTCGGCCCAGCCAGGGATTTACCTGGGCGACGTGACTGCGATCCCTGTCGTCGTCCCACCCCTTCGGGAGCAGCGCCGCATCGTCGCGTACCTCGATGAGCAGACCGCGAAGATCGACACACTGATCGAAGAGACGGAGCGGTTCATCGAACTCGCACGTGAGCGACGGATGGCATTGATCACGGCGGCGGTGACGGGGCAGATCGATGTGTGGGAGATGGCGTGATGGCCGATCACAACGAGGTCGTCTTCGAGTCCGAGATCTGTGCGTATCTGGAAGCCCACGGGTGGCTCTACTCCGCGAACGACGCCGGCTACGACCGGGAGCGGGCGCTGTTCCCCGAGGACCTGTTCGGCTGGCTGGAGCAGACCCAGCCGGCGGCGTACGCGAAAGCGTTGAGGGCTGCGGGATCTGAGGCGAAGTTCCTCGACGTGCTGGCCACGGCGCTGGACAAGCCTCTTGAGCATGGGGGCGGGACGCTGAACATCCTGCGTAACGGGGTGCAGTACATCGGTGGTGGCCGGTTGAAGATGGCACAGTTCCGCCCCGATACCAGCTTGAACGCGACCACCAATGAGCAGTACGCGGCGATGCGGGTGCGGGTGATGCGGCAGGTGCACTTCTCTACCGCTGACCGGCGCAGCATCGACCTGGTCTTTTTCGTCAACGGGCTCCCGGTTGCCACTGTCGAGTTGAAGACCGACTTCACCCAGTCTCTTGACGAGGCGGTCAACCAGTACCGCAAGAACCGGCATCCGCTGACCAACGGGCGACCGGAACCGTTGTTGTCGTTCGGGCATCGGGCGCTGGTGCACTTCGCGGTTTCCAACAACCTGGCCGCGATGACCACCAAGTTGGAGGGTGAGAAGACGCAGTTCCTGCCGTTCAACGTGGGCCACGACGGCGGCGCGGGGAATCCGCCGGGCGCCGACGGGCGGTCGGCGACGGCGTACCTGTGGGAGCGGGTCTGGGAGAAGGACGCCTGGCTCACCATCATCGGCCGGCTGATGATCGTGGAGACCAAAGAGGAGTGGGACGTCGCGACCGGGACCTCGGTGCGGCGTACGAGCATGCTCTTCCCTCGGTTCCACCAGTGGGAGGCCGTGACGAACCTTGTGGCCGCGGTGCGCGAGGAGGGGGTGGGGCATCGGTACCTGATCGAGCATTCGGCCGGGTCGGGGAAGACGAACACCATCGCCTGGACCGCGCATCGGCTGGCGCGGCTGCACGTGAACGACGAGAAGGTCTTCGACTCGGTGATCGTGGTCGTGGACCGCAACGTGCTCGACGGGCAGCTGCAGGAGGCGATCCGGCAAATCGACGGGTCGGGGAAGATCGTGGCCACGATCAGCCCGGAGGACGTCCGCAAGGCGGGGGCGAAGTCGAAGTCCGGGCTGTTGGCGACCGCGTTGAAGAACGGGGAGCTGATCATCGCGGTGACGGTGCAGACCTTCCCGTTCGCCCTCGATGAGATCCGGGCCGACTCGTCGCTGAGGGGCCGGCGGTTCGCGGTGATCGCCGACGAGGCGCACTCGTCGCAGTCCGGGCAGATTTCCCGGAAGCTCAGGGACGTGTTGACCGCGGAGGAGGTCAAGGAGATCGAGGAAGGCGGCTCCGTCGATGTCGAGGCGATCCTGGCCTCGGAGATGACTGAGCGGGCCGAGTCGGAAGACATCTCCTACTTCGCGTTCACGGCGACGCCGAAGAACAAGACCCTCGACCTCTTCGGCCGCAAGGGTCCCGACGGGACGCCGGTCGAGTTCCACCTCTACTCGATGCGGCAGGCGATCGAGGAGGGCTACATCCTCGACGTGCTCAGGGGCTACCAGTCCTATGACACCGCGCTGAAGATCGCCGGTCGGGCCGAGAGCGGCGACGGTGGCGAGGTGGTGGAGGAGGCCGCGGCGCGTAAGGGGCTGATGCGGTGGGTGAAGCTACACCCGACCAACATCAGCCAGAAGGTGCAGATCATCGTCGAGCACTTCCACGCCAACGTCGCCCACCTGTTGGAGGGGAAGGCGAAGGCGATGGTGGTGACCGACTCGCGCAAGGCGGCGGTGAAGTACAAGAAGGCGATCGACGCCTACATCGCCAAGCGGGCCGCCAAGGACGCCTCGTACAGCTACCGCACCCTCGTCGCCTTCTCCAACTCAGTGAAGATGGCCGAGGACGAGGAGTGGGCTTCGGACTGGGGACCACAGCCGAGCAAGGACGGCGAGTTCACCGAAGCCAATCTCAACCCCGGCGCCGGCGCGGACCTAGCCGCCGCCTTCAAGGGCACGACGTACAAGATCATGCTGGTCGCCAACAAGTACCAGACCGGGTTTGACCAGCCGCTGCTCTCGGCCATGTACGTCGACAAGAAGCTGTCCGGGGTCACCGCTGTGCAGACGCTGTCCCGGCTCAACCGCACCCACCGCACCGCGGGCGGGGAACAGAAACGCAAGACCTTCGTCATCGACTTCGTGAACAAGCCCGAGGACATCCGGACTGCGTTCGAGCCGTACTTCACCAACGCCACCCTGGAGACCGAGACCGACCCGTACATCGTCGTCCACCTCGCCAACAAGCTCGCCCAGGCCGGGATCTACACGCCAGATCAGGTGCGCGAGGTCGCTGAACTGTGGGTCACCCGCAAAGGCAACAACGCGCTCTCGGCCGCTATCAGCCCGGCCAAGAACGACTTCGCCCGCCGCTACGCGGCGGCGATCGAGGCCGACGACAAGGTCACCCTCAACACCCTCGACCTGTTCCGCAAGGACGTCTCCACCTACGTCCGGCTCTACGACTTCATGAGCCAGATCGTCGACTACGGCGACCCCTACATGGAGATGCTGTCGATCTTCCTGCGGCTCCTGGAGAAGGTCATCGCAGACACCTCCTGGGCCGCAGAGGTCGACCTCTCCGACGTGGTCCTGGTCGGCGTCAAGCACACCAAAGGGACCGCGGTCGACATCTCGCTCACCGGTGACGGCCAGCTCAAGGGCATCGGCGCCGCAGGCACCGGCACCCGGAAGGAACCGAAGTACGTCGCACTACAGGTCGTCATCGACAAGATGAACGACCTCTTCGGCGCCGAGTCGTTCTCCGCGTCTCAAGTCCGTGAGTTCGTGCAGGGACTGGTACAGCGGCTGCTTGCCTACCCGGGCCTGGTCAACCAGGCCAAGGTGAACTCGAAGAAGCAGTTCATGGAATCGCAGGACTTCCAAGCGGCGGTCACCGAGGCGGTCGTCGACAACCAGGAGGCCCACAACACCATGGCCGACTACTTCTTCAGCGACGGCCCCAGCATCAACGCCGTCATCATGGCGCTCGCGGACGCCTTCTACGAAGCAGCGATCGATCAGCGGACCGATGTGTAAGCAGGGCAGACTCCAGAGGGGACCGCGCGAGGTACAGCCGACAGCTACAACGATCGCACCACCGGCGCCCGAAGATCGAGTACCACTTGTCCACCGCAAGTACCCATCTGCCGTCCACTGGCATCGCAGCGACGACCCAGTCAGCCGCTGGCGCAGGAAGCCGGTTCCGATAACCTAGCCTTCAGTTCCGGCGCGGAAGGATGTGGCTCGTGCGAAAGCGGTCTTTTCGGCGATTCTAACGGTCGCGTTGGGGGGCGCCTTAACATTCGCGATCTGCTGGTGGTTGGTTCGAAGATGGCGGTCGGATGTAGCCATCGTGTTGGCGGTGGCAGGAATAGCGGTAACCATAATTATGGCGCTCGTCGCTCGACCTGTTGAAGCAGCCTGGGACAAATCCTTGGGTCTTATAGTGGGCAGCCGTCGATAGCGCCAGACAGTCAAGCCCCGCCAAGCGCCGCGCCGACCGGGGAGCCGTCGTCGTTGCCGCCGCCCACCCTCACACCGCCCTTCGCAGCAAGGCCATCCAAGTCCAACACAGGAAGGGCCGGTCCATCCACGGGCCCGCCCAGGGGTGCTGCAGCAACATTCGTTATGTCCCGTCTGCAATGGGAGAGTTCCGGTCGGACTGGTCCGGACACATCGAAGACGAACTCGGAGATTCGGGTTTCTTTTGACACCGACCCTTTGGCGCCATCAGATATGTCCTGGACCTGCGTGGACTCCCTGGGCAAGGAGCTGCTTACTGCGCCAATGAGGGAATGTGTGATGCCACGTAGGCCGGCGACAGCCGGCCGCCACACAATAAAAGTCACTGTGACCGACAAGAGAACCGGCTACACCGAATCTGACACAGTGACTCTCACCCTTAGCCCGTAACGACGCAGTGAAACTGACGAGACCCCGGGAGTTGATCCAGCGGTCGTGAGAGCTGTTATCGGTGGATGCAGGCGGCAGCGTATCTGGCTAGGGTCGCTCCGGAGCTGACGTTCGGGGACGAAGTGGTCCCCGCTGACGATCCGTATGTGCGACCAGCTGCGCCCGTTCGCTCGTTACGTCCGAGTCCGAGTTGGTCGAGGCGCGGATCGCGGATGTGGCTGGCCTGCGGTCCTCGGCGAGGGGTGTTCTACCTCCCAGTGACTTGTCCGATCCAGATCTTGTTGCTAGCACCTTGCCCGACGAGTAGCAGCTTTGAGCCGGAGATGGCGAGCCCAGCCATAACCTCGGCCTTGTCGAATTGGTTCGCTCGCACGGGCTCCTTCGTCCAGTCGCGGCCGTCCTGAGAAATCCAAACGGCTGCATCGCCGCCGGACCAGCCGGTGGCGACGAACCCCAACCCGATCGGCAGTACGTTGTTGACGTAGGTGGAGGTGATGGGCGCGACTCCCGCGTCAGGTAGACGGCCCGGAGCCAGGCGTCCCCGTTGCCAGGCGCTCTGCCCGATCACCTGATAGAGAACAGCGGTTCCGGGTGGATGGGCAGGATCCACGGGACGAGGCGAATGCGGATCACCGGGAGAACGGTAGCCGAACACGACGCGCGTGCTGCCGTTACTAGCGGCTGGCCCGATATCGTCGAGGCCGCCTAGATCGTTGGCAATCTTGTCCCATCGCTTCGCGTCGATAGATGCATAGGCAAAAGGGGTCTCCCTACCGCCGCCGACAATCATGAACCCGTCGGCGTTTGCACTTAAAGAAGTGAACGGTTCCTCGGGAGCGTTTACGGCTAGGACGGTAGGGTCCTCGAAGGTGATCCCGTCGGCGGAGTGCCAGACGACATACCCGTCATTTGACACGAACTCGTTTCTGTCTTCGTGGTTCATGATGCCGAGGGCTACGACGCCGTGTGGGCCTGCCGCGATACCCAGCAGCCGGGTGACGGGGGTCGAGGGTAGCGTGATGGCCTGCCAGTTGTGCGGCGCTGTGGTACGCCAGACGGTTGGCGAGCTCAGCCTTGTTCCAAGCACGTAGCCCGCGTCGGCGTATCCGGCCACCGCCCAGTCTGCCGGCTGATTGATCTGCGGCGGCATGTCCGCCGTCCAGATGCGCCCTTCCTTCGATGAGAAAACAGTCCTACCAGACATCGTGCGTAGGTCAGTGCCGGAGACGAGAAAGCCATGCGCCCAACCGGCTACGTTATTCGGTTCAAGCTTCCGCAGGTCTTGCGGGACTCCTGCATCGGAGACGAGATTCCAGGCGGTCACCGTGACCGGAGGGTACACGCTCGGCGAGGCCGAATGGGTCGTGGCGCCCGAGGCGGAGCAGCCGGTGATCAGAGCCACGGTCAGCAGTGCGACCAGCGGTGGTCTCACGCGGGGCACGGCGGGGGCTCCCATCCTCTCGGCGTTGGGCAGAACCTGCGCGTCAGCTTCGCGCTGGTAGTTTGGAAAGGGCGACCGTTATCGTCGATGACGATCACACCCTGCTGCGCCCCCGAGCTCCAGCGCAGCTTCAGGTGCCACTGAACCTCCTGATCGGTGGCCGCCTCGATGTACCACTGCTCTGGGTCATCGGTTGTGACCTTGTAGGGGAACCCGATTGTGGGCCCGGCCGATCCCTTGGCATCCGCGGTGAGCGTTGGCCGCTGTGCGTCGAGGTCGACCGTAAAAAACCGCGGCTTGAGGTCACTTGCACAGTTCGGCGGCAGCATCGCCCCATGCTGAGCAGGTTTCCGCGTGATCACCTCAACATCCATACCTAGCAGGACAACGGCCCGGTCGACGGTGCCCTGGATGGTGACGCCAAGGGGGCTGCCGCTAGATACCATGGCATTCGCGGGCCTCGTCGAGCCGTTGTGGGCCACGTTATGGGGTCCCGGGTCGGGTACGACCCATCCGGACGGCTTGTCACAGGAACCGCCCTGGACCTCGCTGGCCGCGGTGACTGGGACAGCGGGAACGGAGGGTTGTGCAGCGATTGGGGATCCCGAGCGAGCCGCGTTCGAATCAACGCCCAACCACGTCTTGTGCTCGATGACCACCGGAATGATGCCGATAAAGATCGCGGTCGCCGTGCTCGCAGTCCACCTAAAGACGGGCCTCTTCCACCATACCGTGGCCAGTGTTGCCAATTGTGCTGACGACGAAGGGGGGCGAGGCGTGCGGCGTCCTTTGGATCCCACGGCCATACTTTGGATCAAGCGCGTGGTCTTGCGCCATACCACACAGTGGCGGATCAACGACAGTTTCTACTCACCCGGTTCGCCTTAGGTCGACATTGCCAGCTGGGACAAACGCATCGTTTAGTTGGGAACCGGCCGCGTTGTCACCTGGCCGCGACACCGCATCGCAGCCGGGAGTCAGGCGCACCGCGCGCCGACGTCCACCACGTCCGCGAGACCACTCTGGCCGTGGCCCGCGCCGCATATGCTGAACACTTCGGCGCACCCCGGCCTCTGCCCAAGATCTTCGATCTTCCCGCGCAGGTCTGGATCACCCAGCCCGACCAGGAAGCCAAGACCGGACAACAAGCGGGCGCCACCGGTCACCGAGCCGTGGGCACACCACGACTCGGCCCTCCCTGACCTGCGGCCACTCCTTTAGCTCAAGAGTAGGCCGGGAGTACGACACTTCTTCACGTCGGACATCGAGACGCGATCGGTCCCAGCTCACGCAGCTGAAGGCGGCGGGAACGGTTCGTAGGAGCTGGTCGAGGCGTCGAACGTGAACGCCGTCCACATGTTCCTCTCGGGAGCGGCGAGCCGCGCACCCAAAGCCACCGCGATCGCCACCGGACCACTGAGGAAAATGGCATGATGACCAGTCCGAGCGGCAGCGGGCAGCGCAGCCGTACGCCAGGCCTGGCACGTCTGCTCCACGACGCCGCTGAACGTCTCGCCGTCCTCCGTCAGTCGGGACGTGGCCGTGTGCAGCCGCAGCACGTAACCAATCCCGTGCTGGCGGCAGGCCGCCAGGACCTGATCGGTGAACTGGTCACCGAACCCCTGGAGATCCAGCGCGATCGCAACCCTAGACACGTCGCCGCCATCAACTGCCTCAAGGCGCTCCGCAATCAACGGCCTCACGGTCGACTCCACCGCGCGCAGGGACGTGGCCGGGAAGTACGGTGGTGATCCGTCAGCCTGGCGGATCGCATGTACCGCAACCTCTCGGGCGTGGGTATGCCCCAACCGTGCTCCGAACCAGAAGGCGGCGTTCAACGGCATCGTGGGGATCAGATTGATCCGGGCCGCGTCCGGCGTGAGTCGTTCCGCCATCATCGTCGCCACAAGCGTCTCGTCGGCCAGCAGGTCCACCAGCTGTCGATCCCGCGACCCGTCGCCGGACAGTTCGACATCCGTCCTTAACGTAACCGAGCACGTGTCTCGGCTGAACGTCTCCGCCTGCTGATCGAGTTGCCGCGCCCGTGCCAGACCTCGCCGCGCGTCCATCGCGGTGACCACGATGCCCACCCGCACCCGACGTTGGGCACGATCCCGGAGACAAAACCCCAACACCACGAGCGCCACCCCGGCTACACAGCCCAGGAAAAACCACCAACGCCCGGCCGCCTCACCGGTCATCAGCGACTTGATCGCCTCGACACCGAAGCCGCCCGCGACAACCCCGCCAGCAGTGATCGCCGCAGTCCCGTCGGAAAACGCCTCCCAGAAACCGGCCGCGCCGCGCCTCGCATGTCCGGAGCCCACGACCGTCAGCCGAGGCGAAGCACTTACCTGCTGCGTCATCAACCAATCCATTCGGACCCGGGTCGGCCTACGTCGTCGAGGCCGAACGCTTGGATCCTCGACGCCACTAGAGATCGGTCGTCACTCTATGTCAGAATCGCCATCGAAGGGTGGACGGTGCTCATGGCTATGAAGGCGCGGGCCTGTCAAGTTAACGGCTGATCATGGTTGTTGAGGTGGTCAGTGGTTGGCTGGGGTGAGCCGGCCTTCGAAGGCGATCTGGAAGGCGTTCAGGGGTGCCTTCCAGCGC
>NZ_JBTIXF010000051.1:0-48215 GCF_055793945.1 Plantactinospora sp. A48
AGTATGAATGCAGCAGCGCATCCTAGCCCCTCCTCCCCCCCCCCCCCCCCCCCCCCCCCCCCCCCCCCCCCCCCCCCCCCCCCCCCCCCCCCCCCCCCCCCCCCCCCCCCCGTACTGCGTCGGCGGCGGCAGCAAGATCAGCACAAGTTCGGCGGTGTCGGGGGGTCCCGGACCCGCCAACCCCCCGATGTCGCCGAAACAGGTCCGCCGGGCGGTGGAGGCCGAGCGGGAGCGCGAGGCCGGGGGGTGGGGGGACGGGGGCGACTGGGGTGGGTGGGGCGTGTGGCGGGGCTGGGGTGGGGCTGGCGGGGCTGGTGGGGGCGGTGGGGTGGTGGGGGCCACGAACGGGTGAAGCGAGGCGATTTCGACAGAACTTCCTCTGGACGGGCAGGGTCCGCAGGCCGCACCATCTCCTCACGGACCGACGTGCGAGGAGGTGCGTCAATGGGCGGACCGACGTGCGAGGAGGTGCGTCAATGGCGATGATTCCAGCCCGACCTCCGGTGTCCAAGATCTCGTCCGGCTCCGGTGGCCCGTCGCTACGAGCCGCCCGGGCCCACCGGATGACCCTGCTGAACGACATCCAGAACGTTGAACGCGCCCTTGCCGCGCCGGCCGGTGATCCGATGTGGCGGCAGCGGGTGACGAGCCGGCTCGCCGGCCTGAGCCAGGCGTTCGGTGAGCACATGGTGGTGACCGAGGGTCCGGCCGGGCTGTACGCGGAACTGCTGGACCGCGCGCCGCGGCTGGCCCGTGGAGTACACGTGCTGGTGCGGGAGCACGCGGCCGTGTTGGCGGCCATCGCCGCGCTGCGACTGCGGGCGGACCATCCGGAGACGACGATCGACCAGGTTCGGTCCTGGGGCGGTGATCTGCTGCGCGAGTTGTCCCGGCATCGGCAACGCGGTGCGGATCTGGTCTACCAGGCGTACCAGATCGACATCGGCGCGGAGACCTGACACCACCCACGCGACCGCCTCGGCCAAGCCGGCGCCGAGGCCGGCCAGCGCCCACCCTGCGACCGGCGCCGGCCAGCGCCCGGCCGGCGCCGAGGCCGGCCAGCGCCCACCCTGCGACCGGGGCCGGCCAGCGCCCAACCAGCGGCCGGGGCCGGCCAGCGCCCGGCCAGCGCCCGGCCGGCAACCGACAAGCGCCCGGCCGGCAACCGGCCACCGCCCGGCCGGCAACCGGCCACCGCCCGGCCGGCAACCGACCGGTGACAGCAACGTGGTTCATGTCCCGGTCGGTCACCGCGCGGTCGGTCGCGACGGTCGCCGTGCGGGTGGGGTGTTGCGGCACCCGGGCGTGGCGGACGTAGGTGGGTCACCGTAGGCCATCCGGTAACCGCACGCCGGTTGCCAGGGCGGCGGCTTACAGGATGGCCGGGATGTCCCGGGTGATCGGTGCCGCGAGCACCGTCGGGCCGTCGGCGGCGAGCGCCGCCGGCAGCGCGGCCTCCAACGCCGCCACCGATTCGACGGGGTACGCGGCGCAGCCGTAGCCGCGGGCGACGCCGAGCAGGTCCAGGCCGGGCAGGTCCAGACCGGGTACCCCGGGCGCGTCCTCGTGCGCCGCGAACGCCTTGAGGATGCCGTACTGGCCGTTCACCGGCACCAGTACGACCAGCGGAAGGTGCTGCCGGGCGGCGGTCCAGAGCGCCTGGACGCAGTAGTGGAACGAGCCGTCACCGATCACCGCGATGACCGGCCGGTGTCGTCCGGTGTCCCGCTCGGCCAGCGCCACGCCCACCGCTGCCGGCAGGCCGTAACCGAGTCC
The DNA here is from genome assembly GCF_055793945.1 of Plantactinospora sp. A48. Classification (NCBI taxonomy): domain Bacteria; kingdom Bacillati; phylum Actinomycetota; class Actinomycetes; order Micromonosporales; family Micromonosporaceae; genus Plantactinospora; species Plantactinospora sp. A48. The sequence continues at coordinate 1,777 of NZ_JBTIXF010000051.1, forward strand.
ACCGCTGGCCATCGTGAAGTACGACCGGGGGCGGGTGATCGGCAACCGGCGGCGCAGCGCCGACAGGTTGGACGGGGTCTCCTGCACCAGCACGCCGTCGGCGGGCCAGAGCCGGGCCAGCGCGGCGAACAGCGCGTCGGGGCTCGGCGGGACCCCGTCGTCGGGTTCCGGCGGCGGTGGCCGGCCCGCCGGGACCGGCCGGTCGCGTTGGGCGATCAGCTCGGCCAGGCTCGCGCAGGCCAGGCGGGCGTCGCCGAGCACGCTGTCCCCGACCGGTGCCCGCGCGGCCTCGCCCGGGTCGTCGGTGACGTGCAGCAGCCGGGTGCCGGCGGGCAGATGGTCGCCCGGTACGTGCGGGTAGTAGCGGAACACCGGGGCGCCGACGACCAGCACCACGTCGTGGCCGGTCAGTCGCTCGGCCAGTGGTCCGACGGCGAACGGCAGGACACCGCGGAACTGCGGGTGGTTCTCGGGAAACCCGACCCGTTCGGGGGACGGGGCGGACCACACCGGCGCGCGTAGCCGTTCCGCCAGTGCCACGGCCGCCGCCCAGCCGTCGGACCGGTCGACGGCGCCACCGAACACGAGGGCCGGGTTCCGGCTGGCCTCCAGGTCGGCGGCGAACTCCCGGAGCCGGTCCGGATCGGGGGCGACCCGGGTGCTCACCCGGCGTACCGGCGGTGGGTCGCCGGCCGGCTGCGCCCAGTCGTCCATCGGTACGGACAGCAGCACCGGACCGGCGGGCGGTTGGACCGCCGTGGCGTACCCGCGTAACAGCGCGGCCGGTACGTCCCGGGCCCGGACCGGTTCGTAACTCCATTTCACGTACGGCTGGACCAGTTCGGTGGCGCGTGGGCTGGCCAGGCGGGGTTCGGTCAGCAGCATCTCGCGGGTCTGCTGGCCGGCGGTGACGAGCAGCGGGGTGCGGTTGTGCCAGGCGGTGACGAGGTTGCCCATCCCGTTGCCGACCCCGGGGGCGGTGTGCAGGTTGACGTGCGCGGCCCGGCCGGTGGCCTGGGCGTATCCGTCGGCCATCGCCACCGCGGAGGCCTCCTGGAGCGCCAGGACGTACCGGAAGTCGTCCGGGAAGTCCCGCAGGAAGGGCTCCTCGGTCGATCCGGGGTTGCCGAAGATCGTCGTCAGCCCGAGCGCACGCAGCAGGTCGTACGTCGTTTCCCGCACCGTGGCCACGGGTCGAGCCTGCCCGATTTCCCGCCTCCAGGTGGGCGATCGGCGGTGAAGGGCGGTGGCCGCGCCGGATCGTCAGGGCAGCTCGATGGGCAGGTCGATCCCGTCGAGGCTGCGCGCGCACGGGCAGGTCCGTTCCCGGGGCAGCGCCGTGACGGCCTCGATCAGCAGGCCGCGCAGGGTTGCGATGTTCTCGGCGAAGACCCGGAAGACCTCGTCCTGGGTCACGCCCTGGCCGGCCTCGACCCCCGCGTCGTAGTCGGTCACCAGCGCGATCGCGGTGTAGCAGAGCGCCAGTTCGCGGGCGAGCACCGCCTCGGGATGGCCGGTCATGTTGATCACGGAGCCGCCCATCGAGGCGTACCACCGGGATTCGGCGCGGGTGGAGAAGCGCGGGCCCTCGACCACCACCATGGTGCCGCCGTCCTGCGTGGGGACGCCCTCGCGGCGGGCGGTGTCCAGCACCACCGCCCGACCGGTCGGGCAGTACGGGTCGGCGAACGGCACGTGTACCGCGCCCCGGTCGTAGTAGGTCTGGACCCGCCCGCTCGTCCGGTCGATCAGCTGATCCGGGACCACGAAGGCGCCGGGCCCCAACTCCGGCCGCAGGCCGCCGACGGCACACGGCGCGATGATCTGCCGTACGCCGAGGGAACGCAGCGCCCACAGGTTGGCCCGGTACGGGATCAGGTGCGGCGGGTGCCGGTGATCACGTCCGTGTCGTGGCAGAAATGCGACTCTTCGGCCGTCGAGTTCGGCGAGCATCACCGGATCCGACGGCGGTCCGTACGGAGTGTCCACGGGGCACACCTGTACGTCATCGAGCAGCGCGTACAGGCCCGACCCCCCGATGACCGCCAGTTCCGCGTTCTGCTGCACCGGTCTCCACCCTCCCGTACGGCGTCCTGTCGATGTCTCGTTGCCGGCCGCGCCGGCCTGACAGACCTTAACCAGGCGGTGCGCCGCAAGCTATGGTGCGGGCATGGCGTTGACTGCGTGGCTGACCGTCGGGCACAACCCCGTGCCCGCGATGTGCGGCGCCGACCTGGCGCGGGGATAGCAGGTGGCTGGCATGCATTCAGAAGGGCAGGCGATCGGTGGGCGGTCCATGGAGTCGATGACCGGGCAGCTGCTGGTCGCGACGCCGACTCTGAAGGATCCGAACTTCGATCGCACCGTCGTCCTCCTCGTCGCCCACGAGCCCGGCGGCGCACTTGGTGTGGTTCTCAACCGCGCCACGGAGGTACCGGTCGGGGACGTGCTGGGGGACTGGGGTGAACTGGCCGGCGACCCGGCGGTGCTCTTCGAGGGGGGCCCGGTGCAGCCGGAGTCGGCGATCTGTCTGGCCCGGATGCGCAATCCGGCGCAGCGGGTGAAGGGCTTCAACCGGATCTCCGGCGCGGTCGGCACGGTCGACCTGTCGGTGGATCCGGAGCGGCTGCGGACGGACGTGACCGGGATCCGGGTCTTCGCCGGTTACTCCGGTTGGGAGCCGGGCCAGGTGGAGCAGGAGATCGCCGCCGGGTCCTGGTTCGTCCTCGACGCGCTGCCCGGTGACCCGTTCGTGGACCGCCCGGATGATCTGTGGCCGATGGTGCTGCGCCGGCAGGGCGGGATCATGGCCGCGGTGGCGCACTTCCCCCCGGACGTGGCACTGAACTAGGGGGTGCCCCGTTGGGGGTCGCTCGCCGCGTGTGTATTATTTCGCGAGTGCCCGGGCGACCGGGCCAGCAACACCGGGGGCCGTGGCGCAGCTGGTAGCGCACCACACTGGCAGTGTGGGGGTCAGGGGTTCGAGTCCCCTCGGCTCCACCGACCGCACCATTGTGCGAACTGGTGAACCCGTTGAGATGCCCTCGTCCGTTTCGGGCGGGGGCATCATCGCGCTGGGGGATCTTGAAGACGGGGATGATTCCCTGGTCAGGGCCACCCGGTACTGCGTCGGGCAGTCGGCCTATTTCCGGGCCACCCGCTCGCCCATGATCCTCGACCTGGACAGCGAGGACGAGGAGTACGACGGGGCCGGCGGTCTTGCCGCGATCCTCCCCGCCCGGGCGGAGTCGGCCGCCGGCGATCGGCGGTTGCTGTACCTGGCGTGGCTCCTGTGCGTACAGAATCGGCGCGGGCGAGCGCGCCGCTGAAGGAGACGACGGGTCAGCTCACGCACCTCTTGAGGTACAGTTTTCTGTACTTCTCTTGGAGGTGATCGCTATGCGGACTGTGAACTTCACCCAACTACGAAAGAACCTGGCCGCCGAACTCGACAGCGTCATCAACGACGTGGAGGAAGTGGTGGTGACCCGGTCGGGCCACGAACCGGTGGTGATCGTGCCGCTCGCCGAGTACGAGTCGATGAAGGAAACCGAGTATCTCCTCCGAAGCCCGAGCAACGCTGCGGCTTTGCGTCGATCGATCGCGGAGCTTGAAAAGGGCGAGGCGGCCGAGCGGGAGCTGACCGACCCGGCCGCCGTGGCGGACGTCGCATGAGGCTGGTCTTCACCGCGACGGCGTGGAGCCAGTACCTCAGCCACACGGACCGGAAGTTGGTCAAGCGCATCAACGACCTCATCGCCGACGTAATGCGCAACGGATACGAGGGCATCGGGAAGCCGGAACCCCTCCGGGGAGAGCTGTCCGGATTCTGGTCCCGCCGGATCGATCGCGAACACCGGTTGGTGTATCGGATCGCCAAGGATGACGTCGAGATCGTCGCCTGTCGGTACCACTACGTCGACCAGTAGCGGACCGGCATCTTCGACTGCGGCAGCGACCCCCGTCGGATCGTCTGATTCCCGCGAGCCTCGAAAGACATCGCGCGCGGCGACGCGAGTCGTCCCGGCTACCCGAGTACCAGCACCGCCGATCCGCTGGTGGTCGGTGGCGCGGCGAGTCCCGCCGAGGCGGCGTGCGCGACGTGGTGCGGTACGAATCGGACGATGCCCGGATCGAGACCGGGCAGTGCCTCGGCGAGGAACTGTGGCGCCCGCTTGGCGTGGCGCCATCCGCGAGACACTGTGCGACGTGCGGAAACTGATCACGACCACGCTGCTGGGCGCGCTGACCAACCTGGTGCTCGGAGTGCTCGCCGTCGTGCCGCTCGGCGTGCTCATGTCCCTGCTGGCGTACGCGGCGCGCAGCCCGTACCCGCCGCAGACGAACCACACGTCCGCCACGATCGCGGGACAGGTGCCACCCATGGAGATCGACGGTGACGAGGCGAGTGCGGCGGTGCTGTTCCTGATGGTCACGGGCGTGCCGCTGGGCGCCGCCTTCCTCGGGGTCAACGTGCTGGTGCTGCGCAGGTTGGCCGGAAGCGTGCCCCGCGCGCTCGGCTGGGTCGCCGCGACACTGGTCGTGCTGTTGCCGTTCGCCTGGTTCATCACCGCCCGCTACTGAGCGGGCAGATCGGGGTTCGCCGGCACCTGAACGGCAGATCGGGGGCTCGCCCGCCCCATCTCTGCGCGGGCAGATCGGAGGTCCGCCCGCCACGGCGGACCCCAGGAAGCGGCGGCGGACTCCGGTCGGACCGGCGAGGCTCCGGCCCCGGTCGCGGTGGGGTCCGCCGCCGCTTGGCGGGTATCGGGGTTACGGGCTGGTGCAGGTCAGCGTCGGAGCGGTCGGCGTGCCGTTGGCGAGGAAGCCGAACGTGGTCGACCCGGACGCCGGCACCGTGCCGTTGTAGGACGCGTTGCGCACGGTCACGGACGAGCCGTTGACGGTCAACGTACCGTTCCACACCTGGCTGATGGTCTGGCCGCCGTCGAGGGTCCACCGGACGCCCCAGCCGTTGATCGCCGAACTGCCGGCCGTGACGGTGACCTCACCCTGGAAGCCGCCCGACCAGGCGTTGATCGTCCGGTAGCTGGCGCCGCAGGCACCGCCGGGCGCCTGGGTCGTGGGCGGCGCGCTCGTCGGCGGTTGCGTGGTCGGCGGAGCGGTCGTGGGCGGCGTGCTGGTCGGCGGGGTCGTGGTCGGCGGGGCCGTCGTCGGCGACGTGGAGTTCAGTGAGGTGATGAATTTCCAGACTTCGGCTTGGGTCCAGGATTTGGCGCCGGGTGCGTAGGGGTCGGCGGAGCCGTCGACGGCGTTGGGGGCGTGGGGTCCGTCGAAGGCGCCCCAGACGACGGGGTAGCCGGGTTGGCAGCCGGTGTACCAGGTGACGATGTGGGTGAGGCTGCCCTGGGGTGGTTCGGGGGGGTTCTGTCGGGTGCAGCCGTTGTTCTGGACGAATCGGTCGCGCATGGAGCGTCCGCCGGAGATGGGCAGGGTGGTGTCGCGTAGTCCGTGGATGCCGAAGTAGGCGATGGGTTGGGTGCCGCCCTGGCAGCCGCTGAGGACGCCGCCGGAGTAGACGATGACGCCGCGGAAGGTGGTGGCTCGGGCGCAGGCGATGGCGTAGGTCATGGCGCCGCCGTAGCTGAAGCCGGAGGCGAACAGTTGGGTGGTGTCGATGCAGAGGCCGTTTTCGATTTGGCGGGTCATGTCGTCGACGAAGGTGAGGTCTTGGCCGTTGGTGTTGCCCCAGCCGTTGTTGATGCCTTGGGGGGCGACGAAGATGGTGTTGGTTTTGCCGTATTTGTCGACGCGGAGTCCGTAGTAGGACCATTCGATGCCGCTGGTGCTGCCGTTGTCGACCTGTTCGGCGGTGCCGCCGACCCAGTGGAAGGAGAAGACCAGCCGGTAGGGGTGGTTGTTGTCGTAGTTGTCGGGGATGCGCAGGATGTAGCTGCGGTTCTGGCCGCTGCTGGTGATCGTGCGTTTGCCGCTGGTCAGTGTGGGTGCCTTGCCGCACCCGGCCGTGGCGGCCTGCGTACCGACACTGCCGGCGGCAGCGAGCCCGCCGCCGAGGGTCAGGCCGCCGGTCACCATGACGGTAACCGCGGCGACCACGAGGGACACCAGCGTTGGTCTGTGTTTCAAGGCGTTCCAACTCCTTCTGTCATCGAGACTCGTCTCCGCCGCCGGCCGGGTCGATGGGCGGGGTCACCGCCGTCCTCGCCGCGCCTCGCTCAGCTGATGGGCCGGGTGGGACCAGCCCGTCAACTCGGGCGCCATCGCGGCTTCGTCTGGTTGTGGGCCGGACGAGCCGCGTTGCCCGCGGTCAGGCCCGGTCCGCGCTGCCCGCGGTCAGGCCCGGTCCGCGTTGCCCGCGGTCAGTCCCGGGCCGTAGGCGTCGCGCGCGGCCGTGGATGGTCGCGGACCGAGCAGGACAGGGGCAGGCGCCGATGAGCGGGCTGACCGCGTAGGTGGGGCATACTCGGGCAGTTCTCCGCAGGCTCGACCAACCGGTCCCGGCAAACGATAGATCCGATGTCTCGGGACTGTCAAGTGACAGTTGTCGATGCGGCGAGATGGTCGGCGTGCCTTGCCGGCGAGGTCCGGAGGGGTGTGTCGGATGCCGGTTGGGGCATCGACACAGTGGACGGAACCGGAAACGTCTTACCTCTGGCTCCCCCGCCCCGAGATCCGTGGACCGTGGGTCGATGAGCGCGGGACGAGTTCACAAACGTCGATAGCAAGCAGATGTTACGCGGTCAACTGTCGGACGGAGCACTTTGGAAGATGCCGTAACGATTTGCGGGGCGCGAACATTTAGGTCGTAACAACTGCGGATGGTCGAACCAGAGGGGTTGTACATGTCTGTGGACTCGATGGAGGTCACCGATCTCCAGGATGCCTGGCTGACCATCGGCGGCACCGCGCTGACCTCGCGGTTGCTCGTCGGCATCGAGCAGTACACGTCCCCGTCGGTGATCCGTCAGGTGCTCGAGGCGACCGGCGCCCAGGTCTTCATCACCACCGTCGACCCGGACAACAACCGGTCCAGCCTGGTGCTGTCGGACGTCGAGGACGAGATCAACGTCGACGACTACCTGTGGATCGGCACCACGTCGTTCGCCCGGTCCGCCGAAAGCGCCTGGAAGACCACGCGCATCCTGCACGAGGCGTACGGCATCACGGTGTTCAAGCTCGACGTCCGCAGCGCGGACAACCTGCCGGACAACCGGGCCACCATCCAGGTGGCGGCCCAGCTCCGCGAGGTGGGCCACGAGGTGATGCCGTTCATCCTGCCCGACCTGGCCACGGCCCGGGAGCTACAGGACCTGGGCTGCTCCGCGCTGCGCGTGATGGCCGCCCCGGTCGCCTCCGGCGCCGGCATTCCGGACCCGGCACCGATCCACCGGATCATCAAGGAACTGACCATACCGGTGATCGTCGAGGGTGGCCTGGGCAGCGCCCGGCACGTCACCTACGCGATGGAGATGGGCGCGGCTGCGGTACTGGTCAACACCGCGCTGGTCCAGGCCAGGGAGCCGATGCTGATGGCGCGCGCCGTGCGGTACGCCGTCGAGGCCGGTCGGCTGTCGTACCTCGCCGGGGCGATGCGCGGCGACGAGATCCCCAGCTGAGGAGGAGCAGAGCATGTCCGTCGAAGTGACAATCCCGACCGTCTTCCGTAACTACACCAGCGGCCACAAGCACGTGACCGCCAAGGGCGCCACCCTGGCCGAGGTACTGGCGCACCTCAGCAGCCTGCACCCGCAACTCGGATCCAAGCTGATGAACGAGGACGGGAAGCTGCGGCGCTTCATCAACCTCTACATCAACGACACCGACGTCCGTACCAGCGGCCTGCTGGACTCGCCCCTGCGGGACGGCGACTCGCTGACCATCCTGCCCGCCGTGGCGGGGGGCTGATGTCGGCGGATGCCGCGCCCGACTTCGCGGGCGTGCTGTTCGACCTGGACGGCGTACTGATCGACTCGACCGAGGCCATTCTGGCGCTCTGGCGGGAGCTGGCCGCCGGTCACGATCGGACGCTGTCCGGGCCGGCCATCCGCGACCACGTGCTGGGCTGCGCTCCGGAGCACACCGTCGCGGCCCTCTTCGGCGACCTGGACGAGGCCGCCCGGAGCCGGCTGCTGCACCGGGTGCGGACGGTGGAGACCGATCTGGGTTTCGTCGAGGTGCCCGGGGCGCGGGACCTGGTCACCACCATGGGCGCGGCGGGCGTACGGCTCGCCCTGGTCACCGGGGCGTCCGCGGCGCGAGCCCGCCGGGCCGTCGCCCACCTCGGCGCGACGGAGCTGTTCGAGACGATGGTGACCTGGGGCGAGACCGAGCGGGGCAAACCCGCGCCGGACTGTTACCGGCTGGCCGCGACCCGACTCGACCTGCCACCCGGACGGTGCCTGGTCGTCGAGGACTCGCCGAGCGGAGTGCTGGCGGCCAGCGCCGCCGGTGCCGGCGCGGTGGGCGTCGGCGTGGCGTCGGTGCTGCGGGCCGCCGGCGCCCGCTGGACGGTGCCGGACCTGACCGGACTGGCCTGTACACCGGTGCCCCACGGCGTGGCGCTGGACCTGCCCGGGGGGCCGGTCACGATCTCCACGTCCGTCACCGCCCCGGCCGGGCAGCTCACCGCCGGGCAGGGCGGGCGGACGGTCGCCGTACCGGGAGGACGGGCGTGAGTCGCGACGACCGGTTGCGGATCTTCTTCGCGACCTCCGAGGTGGCTCCGCTGGTCAAGGTCGGCGGCCTGGGCGACGTGGCCCAGGCGCTGCCCCGGACCCTGGCCCGGCGCGGGCACGACGTGCGGTTGTTCCTGCCCGGCTACGCGGGGTTGCCCGCCGGCCGGCCGGTCGGCCGGATCCCGGTGGCGGCCGGCGGTCAGCGGGCGGTGTTCGAGGTCGCCGACCTCGGTGATCACCACGGGGTGCGGTACTTCGCCCTGCGCGGCGACCGGTACCCCGACTGGGAACGCCCGGAGGGGTACGTCGAGCGGCATCTGACCTCGTTCGTGCTCTTCTCCCGCGCCGTGGGCGAGCACGCGCTCCGCCAGGACGAGCGGCCCGACGCGGTCCACTGCAACGACTGGCACGTCGGGCACATCCCGGCGTACCTGGGCGATCGGCCCGGCCGGCCGCGCACGGTGATGACCATCCACAACCTGGCGTACCAGGGGCTCTTTCCGCACGACAAGGCCGTCGAGCTGGACCTCACCCGGTACGGCACCGGTAACCTGCTCGCCCAGGGCATCCGGCACGCCGACGCGGTGACCACGGTCAGCGGACGCTACCGCGACGAAACCCTCGGTCCGGCGCACGGATCGGGGCTGCACGGCCTGCTGCGGTCGCGCAGCGACGACTACGTCGGCATCCTCAACGGGGTCGACTACGACGAGTTCAACCCGGCCACCGACCGGCATCTGCCGGCCCGGTACGACGTGGACGACCTGGCCGGCAAGACGGTGGCCAAGCGGACCCTGCAGGAGCGCAGCGACCTGCCGGTCGACCCGCAGGTGCCGCTGGTCGCCTTCGTCGCCCGGCTGGTCAGCCAGAAGGGCGTCGAGCTGCTGCTGGAGAGCATCGACGAGATCGCCGCGCTCCGGCTGCAACTGGTGGTGGTCGGGATGGGCGCCGAGTTCGAGGGCGCGTTCCGCCGGGTCGCCCGCTACTACCCGCAGATGGCCTTCCACCCGGACAGCGGGGAACCGACCGCCCGACTGGCGTACGCCGGTTCCGACGCGTTCCTCGCGCCGTCCCGGTTCGAGCCGTGCGGGCTCGCCCCGCTGATCGCCCTGCGGTACGGCTCGGTGCCGGTGACCCGGCACGTCGGCGGCATGGTCGAGACGGTGGCCCGGACCGGGCTGGGCTTCCACTTCGCCGGTGACCGTCCGGCGGAGCTGGTCTCGGTGCTGGCCACGATGCTGGCCCGGTACGCCGACCGGCCGGCCTGGGCGCGGCTGCGGGACCTGGGGATGCGGGCCCGGTTCTCCTGGGACGAGGCGGCCCACCACTACGAACGGCTCTACCGGGGTGAGACGGCCGACCGGTGTCGGGGCGCCGGGACAGCGGGGGAGGACGGATCCGGTGCCGGAACGACGTAGCGGGATACTGCTGCACCCGAGTTCACTGCCGGGGCCGTACGGGGTGGGTGAGTTCGGCCCGGCGGCCGTGGAGTGGCTGGACTTCCTCGTCGCGGCAGAGCAGCGGATCTGGCAGGTCCTGCCGCTGAACCCGGTCGGCGGTGACGGCTGCCCCTACCAGTCGTACGCGACGATGGCGGGCAACCCGCTGTCGATAAGTGTGTCCCGGCTGCGCGCGGACGGGCTGCTCGGCGCGGCCGACCTGGTCGACCTGCCGGCGCTGCCGGACGACCGGGTCGACTACCCGGCGGTGACACGGTTGAAGCGCCGGTTGTTGGCCCGGGCGTTCGCCGCGTTCACCCCGACCGAGCAGAGTCGGGCCTTCGACCGGGACCAGGCGTGGTGGCTGGACGACTACGCCCGCTTCATGACGCTGCGGGAGCGCTACGGCGGGCCGTGGCCGGACTGGCCCGCGGAGTACGCCCGGCGGGACCCGGACGCGCTGCGGCGGCTCGACGAGGCCGCCGCCGACCGGCTGGCCTACTACCGGTTCGAGCAGTGGCTGTTCGCCAGCCACTACGGGGCGATCCGCGCCGAGGCGGGTCGTCGGGGTATCGAGATCATCGGTGACCTGGCGATGTTCGTGGGCACCGACAGCTGCGAGACCTGGGTCGAACGAGGACTGTTCGAGCTGGATTCCGCCGGCCGGCCCACCGTGGTGGCGGGCTTCCCGCCGGACGAGTTCAGCTCCGACGGCCAGGTCTGGGGCAACGCGCTCTACCGCTGGGACGTCATGGCGGCGGACCACTACGCCTGGTGGGTCGACCGGGTCCGCCGGATGACCGAGCTGTACGACATGGTGCGGCTGGACCACTTCCGTGGCTTCCTGCGCTACTGGGCGGTGCCGGTCGGCGAGCCGGCCGGAGCGGGGCAGTGGCGCGACGGCCCGGGGCATCCGCTGTTCCAGTCGATCCGCAAGTCCCTGGGCGAGGTCGCGCTGCTGGCCGAGGATCTCGGTCCGGCGTCCGCGCAGGTCCAGCGGCTCCGGGTCGACGCCGGGATCCCGGGCATGCGGCTGCTCCAGTTCGCCTTCTCCGGCGACGAGAACCAGCACCTCCCGCACCACTTCCCGACCGACTGTGTCGCGTACACCGGCACGCACGACAACGACACCACCGCGGGCTGGTGGGCGGAGGCGAGCGCCGACGAGCGGACCCGGGTGGAGCGCTACCTGGGCGGCATTCCGGACGGCATCTGCTGGGCGATGGCCCGGGCGGTGTTCGCCTCGGTCGCCGAACTCGCCGTGCTGCCCCTGCAGGACGTGCTGCAACTCGGATCGGAGGCCCGGATGAACATCCCCGGGCAGAGCGCGGGAAGCTGGCGGTGGCGGTTCCGGGACCGGGCGCTCACGCCGGGGCTGGAGTTCCGGCTGCGGCGGCTCACCGAGACGTACGGCCGGGACCGGCGGGCGGCCAGGCGTCGGGCCCGGGGGTTCACCGGCTGATGACGGTTCCCTCCGCCAACCACCGGCCGCGTCCCTCCGCCACCTACCGGTTGCAGTTCGGGCCGGACTTTCGGCTGGCGGACGCGGTCGCGCTCACCGACTACCTGGTCGAGCTGGGGGTCGGCGCGCTGTACGCGTCACCCCTGCTGGCCGCCACCCCCGGCTCCACCCACGGGTACGACCTGGTGGACCCCGGCCGGGTCGACCCGACCCGGGGCGGGGCGGCGCAACGGGCGCGGCTGGCCGAGCGGTTGCGCTCGGCCGGGCTCGGCTTCGTCCTGGACGTGGTCTGCAACCACATGGGCGTCGCCGACGCGGTGGCCAACCCGTGGTGGTCGGACGTGCTGCGCCACGGGCCGGACTCCCGGTACGCCCGCTGTTTCGACATCGACTGGGCCAGCGGTCCGTTGCTGCTGCCGGTGCTGGCCGACGACGGCGACGGCGGCTCGGCCGCCCTGGGCGATCTCAAGGTCGCCGACGACCAGCTCGTCTACCATGATCACCGGTTTCCGCTGGCGCCGTCCACCGGGTCCGGGCCGGCCGCGCTGGTACACGAACGCCAGCACTACCGGTTGGTGTCGTGGCGGCGGGGCGCGGCGGAGCTGAACTACCGCCGGTTCTTCAACATCGACACCCTGGCCGGCCTGCGGATGGACGACCCGGAGGTGTTCGCCGCGCTGCACGCCGAGCCGCTGCGCTGGATCCGGGCCGGCGAGGTGACCGGGCTGCGGATCGACCACCCGGACGGGCTGGCCGACCCGACCGGATACCTGCGCCGGCTGCGCGCGGCGGCACCGGACACCTGGATCGTGGTGGAGAAGGTCCTGGGGGCGGACGAGGAGTTGCCGCCGGCCTGGCCGATCGACGGCACCACCGGCTATGACGCGCTGGGGGAGATCTGCGGCGTCTTCGTCGACGGCCGGGCGGAGGCCAGGCTCACCGCGACGGCCGGTCCGGCCGCCGAGCCGGTGCCGGAGGTGCTGCGAGCCGCCCGTGAGCAGGTGGTGACGGGGATGCTGCTGGCCGAGGTCCGGCGGGTGGCCGACGCCGTGGCGGCGCTGCTGCCGGACCGCCCGCCGGAGCTGCGGGAGGCCGCGGTCCGGGCGCTGCTGGTGGCGTTCCCGGTGTACCGCAGCTACCTGCCGCTGCACCGCTGGGCGCTGGACGTGGCGGTGGACCGGGTGGCCGCCGCCGACCCGACGCTCGGCGACGTCTGCCGAGCCGTACGGGCCGAGATGGTGCGCCGTCCCGAGGGGACGCTGGCGGTGCGCCTGCAACAGGCGACCGGTGCCGTGATGGCCAAGGGGGTGGAGGACACCGCGCTCTACCGGCGCAACGTCCTCATCGCCCGCAACGAGGTCGGGGTGGACCCGGACCGGTTCGCGGTGACCCCGGCCGAGTTGCACCGGGCCAACCTGGCTCGCGAGGCGTCCTGGCCGGCCACCATGACGACGCTGTCCACCCACGACACCAAGCGGTCGGAGGACGTCCGGGCCCGGCTGGCCGTGCTCAGCGAGCTGCCCGAGGAGTACGCCGAGCGGGTGGCCCGGTGGTCCCGGCGGCAGCCCGTCGGCGATCCGATCCTGGAACCACTGGCCTGGCAGACGCTGCTCGGGGCGTGGCCGATCGGGGTGGACCGGCTGGCCGGGTACCTGTTGAAGGTCGCCCGGGAGTCGCGGCTGCGGACCAACTGGCTGGACCCGGACCGGGGCTACGAGGAACTGGTCACCGGCTGGCCGGCCCGGGTGTTCGGCGACGTCGAGCTGGTGGCCGAGGTGCGCGGGTTCGTCGACACGATCGCCGGACCGGGCTGGGTCAACTCGCTCGGGCAGAAGCTGCTGCAACTCGCCGGTCCCGGTGTGCCGGACGTCTATCAGGGCACCGAGCTGTGGGACTGGTCCCTGGTGGACCCGGACAACCGCCGGCCGGTCGATTTCGCGGCCCGGCGGGCGTTGCTGGCCCGCCTGGACGCCGGGTGGCTGCCGGAACCCGACCCGAGCGGTGCGGCCAAGCTGCTGGTCACCTCACGTACGCTGCGATTGCGTCGGGACCGTCCGGAGCTGTTCGCCGGGTACCGGCCGTTGCGCGCGGAGGGCCCGGCCGCCGAACACCTCGTGGGGTTCGCCCGCGGCGGCCGGAACGGTGCGGTGGTCGCGGTGGCCACCCGGCTGCCCGTGCGGCTCGCGGAGCGGGGTGGTTGGGCCGACACGGTGCTGCCGCTGCCCGCCGACCACGGGCGAGGCTGGCGGGACGCGTTCACCGGGGCGCGAATCGAATCGGCGGCCCCGGAGGTGGGGGAGATGCTCTCCCGGCTTCCGGTGGCCCTGCTCATCATGGGGGAACGGGGATGAACATGGAGACTCTGACGGCCGACCGGGATGTTCAGACGACCGACCGGAGACGGTCGATGGCGGCGTTGCTCGGCGGTGTGGCGGCCACCAACACCTCCATGGTGGGGGCGAGTACCGCGGCGACCCTGATCGGGGCGCACCGCCTGACCGAGGCGTGGAGCGGGGTGCCGAACGCGGCCGGGGTGCTCGGGACGGCGGCCGGGACCCTCGGCCTGTCGGCGATCCTGGCCCGGCAGGGCAGCCGGCGTGCCCTGTCGCTGGGCTATCTGACGGCGGTGGCCGGCGCGATCGTCGCGGCCCTCGGTGTGGCCGGTGACAGCGTCTCCTGGCTGATCCTGGGCATGGTGCTGCTCGGCGTCGGCAACGGTGGGGCGCAGCTGTCCCGGTACTGCGCGGCGGACCTCTATCCGCCGCAGCGCCGCGGCACGGCGGTCGGCGTCACCGTCTGGGCCGGTACGTTCGGCGCGATCGTCGGACCGAACCTGCTGGAACCCGCCGCGCGGCTGGCCGGCGGGCTCGACCTGCCCGACCTGGCCGGCCCGTTCCTGGTCGCGGTGCTGGCGGCGATGGTCGGCCTGGCCGCCTCGCTGTCGCTGCCGAGGCTGCGGGTGCGGGCCCGTGGTGGAGGCGCCGCCAGCGACCGCCGGGTCTGGCGGCAACCGGCGGTGCTCGTCGCGCTGGTGTCGATGATCGCCGGGCAGCTGGCCATGGTGGCCCTGATGACCATGACGCCGGTACACATGGCCGCCCACGCCCACGGGCTGGGCGCGGTCGGCGTGGTGCTCAGCGCCCACCTGATCGGGATGTTCGCGCTGGCGCCGTTGTCCGGCCACCTCGCCGACCGGTACGGGGCGCGGGTGACCGTCGTGCTCGGTGTGGCGGTGCTCACCGGTTCCGTGCTGGCCGTCTCGGTGTCGCACGGCACCGGACTGCCCTACCTGGTGGTCGCCCTGTTCCTGCTGGGCTGGGGCTGGAACCTGTGCTTCGTGGGCGGCAGCAGCCTGCTCACCCAGGCGTTGACTCCGGCCGAACGGTTGTCGGTGCAGGGTGGCGTGGACGCGCTGGTGTGGGGGACCTCCGCGCTGGCCAGCGTGGGGGCCGGCCTGGTGCTGGCGTACGGCAGCTATGTGACCCTCGCGGTGGTGGCCGGGATCGCCGCGTTGCTGCCGCTGCCGTTGCTGCTGCGCCGTGGCCAGCGGAATGAACCCGATCCGGCTCCCGAGGCCCAACCCCGGGCCGGCACCCTGGCCCGCTGAGCCGGTGGCCCCGGGCCACCTCCGGCCCCCGGCCGCTTCCGGCTCGGCCGGCGGCGGTTCAGCGGGCGTCATGGCCGCGACCGGTGTCGCGGTTGTCCAGCAGGGCCAGCAGGGCCGGCGGGTCCAACTTCGACGCCGGTTTCAGGTGTACGTCCACGTCGATGAACTGTCGTCCGCGGAAGGTCAACGGTCCGGCGTTCGCCACCATCACGCTCTGCTGGAGCCGTAGCAGGTCGCCCGGCAGCGAGTAGCACAGCAGGTACGACATGCCGTCGGGGATGTCGGTGAACATGAAGTGGCCGGGCCCGTCGAGAATCGTGCAGCGTAACGGGCGGCCCTCCGGAATCCGGTGCTGGAACTGCCCGATGAAGATCAGCTCGGGTGCCGGGCCCCGGCCGGGGGCGTTCACCCGGCCGCAGAGGGTGCCGCGTCCGGTCGCGGACGCCCGCTGCGCCGGTATCTGCCGGGTGCGGCCGCCCAGCTGCCGGTAGACCGTGGGCGACAGCCCGACGCTCCTGGTGAAGCGGGTGCTGAAGGTGCCGACGCTGTTGTAGCCGACCCGGATACTGATGTCGGTCACGTTGAGCCGGGTCGTGGTGAGCAGCCGTTTCGCCTCCTGGATCCGGATCGCGGACAGGAACCGGGCCGGCGAGACACCCGTGGTCTTCTGAAAGATCCGGGTGAAGTGGAACTTACTGAACATGGCCACCCGTGCCATATCGTCTACCGTCAATTGCTCTGCGAAGTTCTGACGCATCGCGTCGATGGCTCGTTCGACGACCTTTTCGGCGCTTTCCTGCATTTTCTCCCCCGAGAAACGCGGACAGTAAACGCGGATGCGGCGAGATCGTCATCCAAATTCCGCCGATTGATCTTCCGCGATATAGCGCTAGGTTCGGCCGATGCTAACCCAGCCGGAAGGGCTGGTCAAGACGGAGTGCCACCGGGTGATAGCTGAGGGTTACGGCCCTGACCTGGCATTTCCTGTCCATGGACGATAGCGACCAGCAATCCATTGCTGTGGCGCGATCCTCGGAATTTGACACAGAATTGACTGATCGGTGGGATTGACCGAAAAGAGGCTGTGGGGAAGTGTCCGGACCCGAAGTCCAGGCACTTCCCCACAGCCGATCGCAGTCCGGACCGTTCCATGCCGTCTCGGCGTGCCGACACCACGAGGTCCGGCAGCGGGGTCAACCGTCCGTCACGGTCCCGCCGATCATGCCGAGCGGGATCGGGGGGTCGCGGAAATCGCTCAGGAACGCGTACCCCTGGAACTGGACGTGCTCGGCCTCCTCGACCAGCCCGTCGGTCACGGTCGGCAGGAGCATCAGGTCGGTCGTGACGTCGCCCGGTTCGACCAGGCCGTACAGCGTCAGTCTGGTCTGCGAGAGTGGCCGGGACGGCTCCGGGTCCTCCCCGCTGGCCGTGGTGAAGAACTCCGGGTCGAGGTCGGTGGTGGACAACTCCGGCCCGGCGGCCGGCGCCCGTGGCTCGAACATCAGGACGAGGTAGTCATCGACCGGCGCGGACAGCCGCACGGTCCAGGTCAGCACGGCGCCCTCGGTCGCGGTCGCCGTGGCCGGGGTGAAGGCGAGGGTCGGTGCCGGATCGTCGTTGCGGGCCTGGACACCACCGCTGTACCAGCCGATCATCGTGCCGCGCAACGCCTTGGCGGACAGGTCGTAGTGCCTGTCGGTGCCATAGCGGGTGTTGCCGGTGACCTCGACCGGCACGGTGAACGTCCTCGTGTCCGGCCTGATGTCGACGACCCAACTCCGGGCCGCGTACGTGGACGGATCGATGAGGAACATCCGGATCTTTCCGACGCCGCGACCCCGCACGGTCACCGGCACCTGGTAGGTCCGGGTGCCCGCGTCGCCCTCGTCCGTGGTGAGCAGGCCGATGTCGATCCGGGGCAGCGCCGCCGGCAGCGGCGCCGGGGTGCCAGGCCGCCAACCCCAGGCGTCGACCAGCCATGCCGGCCCGGTCCCGCCCGTGCGGACGAGTTCCAGCCGGGCGATGGCGCCCAGCGGGCGCGGCACCGGCACCCGTACCTCCTGCGCCCAGTACGACGCCGTGGCGTCCGTCCCGGGCAGACCGTCGACCCGGACGTCGCCGAGGCGGGTCCGCTGTCCACGGGTGTCCACCACGGCGACTCCGAAGCGGTTGCCGGTCGAGTTGGGCGGCACGATCAGCCGCAGGGCGAGCGACCGTGCCGTACCCACTGACACCGGCCGGGCCGGTCGGATCGTCGTCGTGCCGGCGCCGTCCAGCAGCACGGCGTACCGTCCGGCCTCGGCGACCATGCCGCGGAACCCGACGAAGTGCGGCGAGGGCTCGACGTACCTGTCGTGGACCAGGCACGCCGTCGAGGCGACGTCGGTGACCTCGGCACAGATCCGGCCGTTGGTCACCGCCAGCGAGGGATCGGGGATGATCGCCGGGGTACGGGCCCCGCCGATCGCGTGGCTCAGTACCCGCGCCGGGTCGGCCGACGGGGCCCGTACCCCGCTGCCGTCCAGTAGCGGACGGGCCCGGTCGTCGCCGGCCACGAACAACCGAGCCGCCGTCGCGATGTACGTGGCTCCGACGTTCTGCTGTTGGGTGGGGGTCAGCCGGGTCGGCTGGCCGGCCGAACACAGCGGGTCGTCCACGCCGCGGTAGTCGAAGTCGTCCATCGCCGGCGCGACCGCCTGACCCGGGGTCCACTCGGTG
This sequence comes from Plantactinospora sp. A48, assembly GCF_055793945.1. Classification (NCBI taxonomy): domain Bacteria; kingdom Bacillati; phylum Actinomycetota; class Actinomycetes; order Micromonosporales; family Micromonosporaceae; genus Plantactinospora; species Plantactinospora sp. A48. The sequence continues at coordinate 19,660 of NZ_JBTIXF010000051.1, forward strand.
TTGAAGAAGTTGTGGTTGGCGCCGATGACGTAGAGCGCGCTGTGCAGCGCCCGGCCGCCACCCACCCCGCGGGTGGCGTCCACGTACAGCTGACCCTCCAGGTCGGAGACGTCGCCGTCACAGCCCGGCAGCACGCTCGCCGAGGGTACGTCCGGCGCCGGGTCCTGGCCGAAGCTCGTCGGTCCGATCAGCAGCAGGCCGCGAATGCTCCACCGAACCCGGCCGGGATACCCGTCCAGACCCGCCGGCGGTGGGTTGAGGCTGTCCAGGGCGGCGCGGCTGACCCCCTCACCGCCTCGGGAGTGTCCCATCAGGAACACCCTCGACATGTCCGCCGGTGGCGCGGCCCGGACGATAGCCGGGGCGGCGCCGCGGTCCTGACTGGTCTGCCGGGTCCGGTCGGTCTGGCCTGCTCGGTCGGTCTGACCTGCCCGGTCCGTCTGGTCTGGCTGGGCCGCCCGGCCTGGCTGGCCGGCCCAGTCGGCCCAGTTCGCGAGGTGCAGCCGGACGAGCGACGAGCGGGCCTGGGCGCCGCCGTCGATGAGGTAGCCGTCCTGTCCGTTGATGCCGTTCGCCGAGATCGAGACGGTGAGGTAGCCCTGTGAGGCGAGCAGCCGCTGCGCCTGGAGGTAACCCCGGTAGCTGGGTATCGGCTCGGTTCCCGGCGGGCACGGCCAGTCAACTGTCGCTCCGGCCGGGTCGGGTCCGTCGAAGCACGTGTCATGCCGTCCGTGCAGGAACAGGGCGAGTGGCCGGGGGCCGGCCGCGTCGACCGGCGCGACGACGACGGCGCGCATCTCCACCGGCGCCGGAAGGTCCGGCAGTTTCACCTCGGGCAGCGAATACTCGCCGGTGATCGTGCTGTACCGGCCCGGGACGCCCGGGTCGATCCCGGCCGGTGGTTGCGCCGGAGGCATTACCGGGGTGGGACGGTCGCGCCGCGCCGGCGTCGCCGGCGCGTCCAGGCGCCGGCCGCCGGCCCGGACCCGCAGGTCGGTGAGCCGGCCAGGCAACTCCAACTGGAACGTACGCCGATCCTTCGCCGGCCGGGCCTGACCAAGCAGCGTGTCGCCGGAGTAGAACTCGACCCGGGCGTCGCCCGTCGGAACCGGGCGGGGGGCGGTCCAGGTCAGCCTGCCGTCCCTGATCGTCCAACCGGGCGGCAGGGTTCTGACCGACGCGGACCCCGAGGTCGGGTCGGACCCCGTGGTGGACCTGGCCACCACGGTGGACGGGGAACCCGTTGTGGACGCCGACGCCGTGGCGGGTACGGCCGGCGTGGTGGATTCGGCCGCCACCCGGGGCTCGGCTGGGCCCGCCCACGCCGGCCCGGCAGGGCCGATCAGTGCCGCCACGACGGTGGCGGTCAGAGCCAGGATTCGTCGCATAAGGCCTGTCTATCCCACCCAGGCAAGGCCGTCGATGTTTCGGGTCCCAGGGCGCATCCGGTGCCTGACGTCTATCGAGCGGCCTTATCGGTGGATTTCCGGCCCATCACGGAATTCTCTCCCATAGTGTTGGCGCACACGGATCGGCCTGGGAGGCGGGGTGGAGGAGAAGGAGCGTGAGCAGGCGCTGCTCACCGCGTTGACCACCGAGCACTTCGTGCTGCAGACCAGCCGCGGGGCCACCATCTCCGAGTCGGTGGGCCGGGCCACGATCTTTCTCTCCACCGTCTCGGCCGCACTGATCGGGTTGGGTTTCGCGGCCGGCCGGAGCACCCTGATCGCCCCCTACCTCGGTGCCGCCCTGCCGAGCCTGATCGCGCTCGGCTGGCTCACCTTCGTCCGGCTGGTGGAGACCAGTGTGGAGAACTACATCAATCTCGTACGGCTGCGCGAGATCCGGGCGTACTATCACCGGCACTTCGCGCAGGGCACGGAATTCTTCGCCGACGCGGTCGTCGAAGGGGGAAAGGCGGCCTGGGAAATCACCGGTTCGCACAGCACCGGACGATGGCGGGAGATGCCGTACACGAGCGCCGCCCTGATCGGCGCGATCGACTCCCTGCTGCTCGGGCTGGCCGCCATCCTGCTGCTCGGCCCGGTGCTCGGCGCGCCCGGGTTGGCGGCGGTCCCGATCGGCGTGCTGGTGGTGCTGCTCAGCTTCGTCGGGCATCTGGTCTACATCCGGCACTCCTTCGACCGGGTCGGCAACTGACCCGCGCAGCCGCGCCCGGCGTTGGTCAACTCCGTAGCGCACCGCGCTGGGCCGCCCGGCTGATGTCGCTGGGCGACACGATGCCGACGAGCTGGTCGTCCACCACCACCAGGGCGCGGCCGTCGGCGCACTGGTTGAGCCGGGGCAGCAGCTCCAGCAGCGGTTCGTCCGGCCGGGCCAGCACCAGTTCGTCCCGGGGGCAGGAGACCGCGCCCAGCGTCGTACCGGAGCGCTGGTCGGCCGGCACCCCGCGGACCCGGTCCAGGGTGACCAGGCCGACCGGACGGCCGTCGACGACCAGAGGCAGCGCCGAGTGCCGGTACGCCCACAGGTAATGGTCCACGAAGTCGGCGACCGTCACGTCCGGGGTCACCGACTGGGGCTGGCCGGTCATCACCTCCGACACCCGTACCCCGGACAGCGCCCCGCCCACCCGGACCTGCCGCTCCTCGGCGACCGCCGCACCCACCAGGAACCAGCCGATCAGCGCCAGCCAGAGGGCCCCGAGCGCGGCACCGGTGACGAACTGCCACAGCCCGACCGCGATCAGCAGGGCGCCGAGCACCCGCCCGGCGCGGGCCGCCGCGATCGCCGCCCAGGTCCGGTCGCCGCGCCAGCGCCACAGCGCGGCGCGCAGCAGCCGGCCACCGTCCAGGGGTGCCGCCGGCAGCACGTTGAAGACCGCGAGGATCAGGTTGATCCCGGCGAGCCAGGCGAACGCCCCGAACACCAGGCCACGTTGGTCGGTGGCGGCCAGTCCACCGGCGACGGCGCCGAACACGCCCGCGACCAGCAGGCTGACCAACGGGCCGACGCCGGCGATCCGCAACTCGGCACCGGGGGTACGGGCCTCTCCGCGCAACTGCGCCACCCCACCGAACAACCACAGTGTGATGCCCTGCACCTCGATTCCGTTGCGCCTGGCGATCACGGCATGTGACACCTCGTGGGCCAGCAGCCCCAGGAGGAACACCACCGCCGCGGCGACCCCGGCCAGCGCGTACGCCCAGCCGGGGTGTCCGGGGTAGGCCCGGGGGAACTGCACGCCCGCCAGGCCCCAGACGAGGAGGCCGAAGATGACCACCACGCTCCAGTTGACGCCGACCGGTACGCCGGCGATCCGGCCCAGCCGGAAGCTCGCCCCCATGTGGCATGCATACCCCGGCGTACCGCGATCACGCCAGGTGCGCGAATCCCCACCGGTCGGTGACGGACCCCGTCGGAGCCGCGCGCGTCACAGCGGGGCCCCGTCGCTGCCGCTCCCGCCGGAGTCGGGTGCGTTAAGCGGGGCCCCTTCCTCTACCGGAAGCGATAGCAGGGGGCCCTTCCTTCCGGGGTAGCGTCGGGGCAGCCGTTCTCGACCGAAGGGGTAGGTCCCGCATGGACGACATCACCGCGCTGATCCTCGACGACCACCACGCGTTCCGGGTCGGCTTCGCCCGCCTCGACGACGCCCGGGACGAGGCCGAGCTGCGGGCGATCTGGGACGATCTGGCGCTGCACCTGGACATCCACGCGGAGGCCGAGGAGACGATCCTCTACCCGCACCTGGTCAAGCACGGTGACGACGGCGAGGACGAGACCGACGACGCGATCCGGGACCACAACAAGATCCGGGACGCGATCGAGGAGGCCCGACGGCACCCGGTCGGCTCGGACGGCTGGTGGCAGGCGGTTCGCCAGGCGCGTAGCGAGAACAGCGAGCACCTGGCCGAGGAGGAGGACGGCGCGCTGCCGGACTTCCGCCGGCACGCCGGCACCGAGCTGCGGACCGAGCTGGGCGCCCGGTGGCTGACGTTCTACGGCGAGCACCCCCGGGGCCGTGGGCTGCGCTTCGCCGACAAGGACCCGAAGCAGTACATCGCCGACCACCGATGAAAGGAAGGGCCCCCTATTATCGCCTTTTGTATAGCAGGGGACCCCTATTAACCCGACAGTATCGGTCGGAGGTAACGCACTCGAAGTGCCGGCGAGCTAGCGTCGGTGGGGTGACGGAGACCTTCCACGCGCCGCCGGCCGAGCTGCCGGCCACCCTTGGCGAGCTACGCGCCGCCGGACACCGCTACAAGACCGTCAAGCAGGAGCTGCGGGACAACCTGCTGTCCCGGATGCGCTCCGGCGCCGAGCGTTTCCCGGGCATCGTCGGCTACGAGGACACCGTGCTGCCCGAGGTCGAGCGGGCGCTGCTGGCCGGGCACGACATGGTGCTGCTCGGCGAGCGCGGCCAGGGCAAGACCCGGCTGATCCGCAGCCTCGGCCAGTTGCTCGACGAGTGGACCCCGGTGCTGCCGGGCTCACCGCTCAACGAACACCCGATGCATCCGGTCACCCCGGCCGCGATCACCGCGGTGGCCGAGGCGGGGGACGACCTGTCGATCTCCTGGCTGCACCGCTCCATGCGGTACGGCGAGAAGCTCGCCACCCCGGACACCAGCGTGGGTGACCTGATCGGCGATGTCGACCCGATCCGGATCGCCCAGGGCCGGACCCTCGGTGACCCCGAAACGATCCACTTCGGTCTGGTCCCGCGGACGAACCGGGGCATCTTCGCGGTCAACGAGTTGCCCGACCTGGCCGAGCGGATCCAGGTGGCCCTGCTCAACGTGCTGGAGGAGCGGGACATCCAGGTCCGCGGCTACCAACTGCGGTTGCCGCTGGACCTGCTGCTGGTGGCCAGCGCCAACCCGGAGGACTACACCAACCGCGGCCGGATCATCAGTCCGCTCAAGGACCGGTTCGGGGCCGAGATCCGTACCCACTACCCGCTCGACCTGGAGCTGGAGATCGCGCTGATCCAGCAGGAGGCCGAGTTGGTCGCCGAGGTGCCGGGACACGTGCTGGAGGTGCTGGCCCGGTTCGCCCGCGGGGTCCGCGAGTCGCCCTCGGTGGACGCCCGGTCCGGGGTGTCCGCCCGGTTCGCCATCGCCGCCGCCGAGACCGTCGCCGCCGCCGCGCTGCGCCGGGAGGGCCTGTTGACCGGTACGGCGGCCGCCGAGTCCGAAGCGTTAACCGGGGACCCTTCCTCTACCGGAAGCGATAACAAGGGGCCCTTCCTTTCAGCCGTGGCGCGGGTCGGGGATGCCGTCTCGGTGACCAGCACGCTGCGGGGCAAGGTCGAGTTCGAGGCGAACGAGGAGGGCCGGGAGATCGAGATCCTGGCCCATCTGCTGCGGACGGCCACCGCCGAGACGTTCCGGGCCCGGCTGTCCGGTCTGGACCTGTCCGGGTTCACCGGGCTGGTCGCCGAGGGTGAGGTGGTGGAGACCGGCGAGCTGGTCGGCGCGGCGGACCTGCTGCGGCAGGTTGGCACGGTGCCGGGCCTGGCCAAGGTGCTCGAACGGCTCGGCCTGGGTGACGCGCCGACGCCGGGCGAGGCCGCCGCCGGAATCGAGTTCGTGCTGGAAGGGCTGCATCTGACCCGACGGTTGGCCAAGGATGTCACGGACGACGGCCGGACCCGCTACGGCGGCCGGGACACCGGCGGACGATCCACCGGGGGACGGGGCTGATCGTGGCGACCGGCAACCGGTTCCGGTACGGGGCCTGGCGGGGTGGCCCCGATCCGCTGGCCCCGCCGTACGACGTGCGGGCCGCCGTCGACGAGGTCGGCGCCGAGGTGCTGGCCGGCGGCAGCCTGCGGGACGCGCTGCGCAACCTGCTGCGGCGCGGCCCGCGCGGCGGTGCCGGCCTGGACGACCTGCTGTCCCGGGCCCGGCGGCTGCGCCGGGAGGCGATGCGGCGGGGCAACCTCGACGGCGCGGTGACCCGGTCACAGGCACTGCTCGACCAGGCGCTGGCCGCCGAGCGGGACGAGTTGCGGGGCCGGGACGACGAGGCGGCCCGGTTCAACGAGGCGGTCCTGGACAGTCTGCCCCGGTCCACGGCGCGGGCCGTCGAGGAGTTGTCGACGTACGACTGGGCCAGTGACGAGGCGCGTCAGACGTACCAGCAGATCCTCGACGGTCTCCGGGGTGAGGTGCTGGAGCAGCGGTTCACCGGGTTGCGGGACGCGCTGCAGTCCTCGGCCACCGATCCGAACGCCCAGCGCCGGCTCGGCGAGCTGATGCACGATCTGAACGATCTGCTGGCGCGGCACGGCCGGGGCGAGGACACCACCGACGCGTTCGCCGAGTTCATGCGCCGGCACGGGGAGTTCTTCCCGGAACGACCCGAGTCGGTGGACGAACTCGTCGACGTGCTGGCCCGGCGGGCTGCGGCGGGGGAGCGGCTGATGCGGTCGCTGTCACCGCAGCAGCGGGAGGAACTTGCCGGGTTGATGGCGCAGGCCCTCGGCGACGGGCTGGCCGCCGAGATGGCGGCGCTGGACGCCAACCTGCGCTCGTTGCGTCCCGATCTCGGCTGGGGCCGGCGGGAGCGGGTCCGGGGCGACCAGCCGCTCGGCTACGGGGAGGCCACCGGCGCGCTCGGGGAGATCGCCGACCTGGACGATCTGCTCGACCAGTTGGGTCAGGAACATCCCGGTGCCACCCTGGACGACGTCGATGTCGAGTCGGTGCAGCGGAACCTCGGCCGGGGCGCCGCGGACGACGTACGCCGGCTCCAGGAGCTGGAGCGGGAGTTGCGCCGGCAGGGCTGGGTGAGCCGGACCGGCGAGGGTCTGACGCTGAGCCCGAAGGCGCTGCGACGGCTCGGTGGGACCGCGTTGCGGACCGTCTTCGCCGAACTGTCCGCCGGGCGGCGCGGCCAGCACGACCTGCGCTCCGCCGGGGCCGCCGGGGAGATCACCGGGGCGTCCCGGCAGTGGGAGTACGGCGACGAGCAGCCGCTGGACGTGGTCCGGACCATCGGCAGGGCGGTCCGGCGGCGTGGGCCGGGGGTGCCGGTCCAGCTCGACGTCGAGGATTTCGAGGTGGTGGAGACCGAGGCGCGGACCTCGGCCGCGGTGGCGCTCTGCGTCGACCTGTCGTTCTCGATGGTCTCCGAGGGACGTTGGGGGCCGATGAAGCAGACGGCGCTGGCCCTGTCGCATCTGGTGGCCACCCGGTTCCCGCAGGACGCGCTGCAGATCATCGGGTTCGGGCCGACCGCCATGCCGCTCACCGAGCGGGAGCTGGCGGCGGTCGAGCCGGACATGGTGCAGGGCACCAACCTCCAGCACGCGCTGCGGCTGGCCGGCCGGCACCTGCGCCGGCACTCGGGTTCCGAGCCGGTGGTGCTGGTGGTGACCGACGGCGAGCCGACCGCGCACCTCGACCCGGACGACGGCGAGGCGATCTTCCACTGGCCGCCGCTGCGGGAGACCATCGAGGCCACCGTCGTGGAGGTGGATCACCTGACCCGGTACGGCACGACGCTCAACCTGTTCATGCTGGGCGAGGATCCGGGGTTGCGCCGGTTCGTCGACGCGGTGGCCCGACGCAGCGGCGGTCGGGTCCTCACCCCCGACCCCGAGGACCTGGGCCGGTACGTGGTGGCCGACTACCTGCGGGCCCGCCGGGGTCGCGGCCGGCGCGCGGCCTGACGAGCCGGAAAGGAAGGGCCCCTTCTTGTCGCTTTCGGTATAGGAGGGGGCCCTTCCTAACCCTGCTGTCCTCGTAGCCCGAACTCCATGATCAATGAGGTGGCCGGGTCATAGGCTCGACGGCATGGACACGGCGGTGCTGCGCGGGGCGTACGAGGTGCTGCTGACCGAGGTGGCGGCCGGCGGTTTCGGGCCGCCACCCCGGGGTGACTGGAGCGCCGAGCAGGTGGTGGCGCACCTGACGCTGAACGATGACCTGCTGGTCGCGGCGACCGAGGCGGTGCTGTCCGGCGCTCCGTGGGCGTACTACGACCACGACGCCGTGCGTACGCCGCAGGTGACCGCGCTGGTGGCCGAGTGCGGCGATCTGGCCGTGCTGACCGACCGGCTCCGGGCCAGCAGCGAACGGCTGTGCGCGCTGGTGGCGCGGCTGGATGCCGACACCGCCGACACGCCCGTGGAGACACACCTGCGCGATGGCGATCGGATCGTCGTCGACGGGTCACTGCCGTGGGGCCGGGTGCTGGACATCCACGAACGGGTCCACCTGCCTGCGCACACCGATCAACTCCGCGTCCTGCGCCGCGCCGGCGGCGCCGCACCGCCCTGAGTCACCGCCGCCGGATCGGCAGGCGGCCCGGGACCATCCGCCCGGCCGGGCCACCGCCGTCGAGACCGTCGCGCCACCGCCACCGCCACCGCCACGGCCACCGCCAACCAGCCCTCGGCAACCGGGGGCCGGCTGCCGGCCCTCGACCGCCGACCGCCAACTGGCGGTGGCGGTGGCGGTGGCGGTCCGGTCAGGTGGCGAGGGGCAGTTCCATTCCGGCTGCGCCGTGGCTGCGGGTGCGGTCGACGAAGGCGACCACCAGCAGGACGGCGTCGATCAGCACCAGGGCCACCGCGGCGGGAACCACCTCGGCGACCGGGATGAGCGCCAGGCAGATCAGCCCGCCGATCAGGTGGTCGAGCCGGGGACGGTGACCGCGCCGGCCGCTGACCGCGCTGAGGCCGAGCAGGAAGATCGCGGCACCACCACCGAGGCCGATCGGATAGACGCCGTGCAGGGGGTGCGTCGGGTGCTCCATCACGCCGGTCAGCCCGACCGCCACCAGCACGATCCCGGCCACCAGTGGTAGGTGCAGGTAGCTGAACAGGTCGCGGGCCAGGTGCGCGCGGACCGGGCCGAAGGCGCGGGCCAGGACCTGCTCGTTGAGCCCGGCCTCCCAGTCGAAGTAGGCCCACCACAGACCGCCGATCGCGGCCAGTGCCAGCAGGATGGTCGCGGCGAGCAACGGGGTGATGGCCTCCTTGGCGTGCAGGATGCCGGCGCCGATGGCCACCACCGACTCGCCGAGGGCGATGATCATGAACAGCCCGTGCCGCTCGAAGAAGTGCCCGGCGTGGACGGTGAAGCCGCCGACGCCGGTGATCAGCGGGGTGCCGTAGTCGATCAGCACGGCCAGGCCCCAGAGCACCACCTGGATCCCGGACGGCACGAACACGCCGATGATCAGCAGTATCGCCGCGGCCATGTTGCCGGGGGCCAGGCGCAGGATGGCGGCCCGGTTGGCGCCGCCGGCCACGGCGAACAGCACCAGGTGCAGCGCGCGGACCACGAAGTAGCCGATGGCGAAGGCCAACGCGTCCCGTCCGCTCGCCTGGGGCACCGCCACCGCGACCATCAACATCGACCCCATCGCGGCCAGCACGACCGCGCGGGAGGCGACCGTGTCCGTCCGTACGGCGTTGGTGAGCCAGGCGTACGCGCCCCAGGTCCACCACAGCAGGGCCAGCACCAGCAGGCCGCGTCCGACGCCGGCCGCGTTGGGATGCTCGAGGATGAGCTCGGTGACCCGGGTGAGCGAGAAGACGAAGACCAGGTCGAAGAAGAGTTCGAAGGGCGACACCGGGCGTGGCGGCTCGGCGTGGTTGGCGGGGGCCTCGGTCATGAATGAGATTGTGGCATCGGAACCCCCCTGCGTAGGTACCGCTCAATGGTGCGTCGTGCCGGAAATCTTCGTCCTCGACCTACCACGCCGCCCGATGTGCCGAAGTGTCCACCCCAACCTGACGGAGTACGCCACACGGGCGCCCTCGACCGCTCATCGAGGCGGTCGTGAAGACGTCACAGCCGTTTTTTGACGGTGACCCGGTTAGTCACCACGGTGACTTGACGAAGATTGCCCGCGCACCCCGTGGCGTACGGCGGGCACCTTTTGCGGTCGTTGACTGCCCGGCGGCCGGGCCCGCAGTATTCGGTTACCAAAACCGACCGGCCCATTCCGGGGTCAGTGTCGCTGAATCCTGCGGACCGAGGAGTCGTGGTGACCAAGAAAATCCTCGTGGTGCTATCCGAATACGGGTACTGGGGTGAGGAACTCGTCGGCCCGCTCAGTGCATTTGACGAGCGCGGTTACGAGGTCGTGTTCGCGACGCCGAACGGCCATCGTCCCCGGGCCCTGCCGCCGAGTCTCGAACCCGATTTCCTCGACCCGCCGCTCGGCCGGAGCGTGGTGAGCCAGGAGGTGGCGAAACTCGCCCGCGAGGTGGACGAGTCCGACCGCCTGGCGAATCCGATCAGCCTCGCCGACTGGTTGCCCACGCGGCCCTATACCAGTGACGACGACTACCTGCGCAAGCTCGAGGCGTACAACCGCACGGTGGGCGACCAGCTCGAGGGCGAGATCGCCGAGTACGACGGCATCCTGATCGTCGGCGGCAGCGGCCCGATCGTGGACCTGGCCAACAACGGCCGGGTGCACGACCTGATCCTGGCGTTCCTGCGCAGCGACAAGGTGATCGGCGCCGAGTGCTACGGCGTCGCCTGCCTGGCGTTCGCCCGCGAATGGGAGTACCGGCAGAGCATCCTGTGGGGCAAGAACGTGACCGGGCACTGTAAGGAATACGACTACAAGGATGGCACCGGGTTCCTGAACACGGACTTCAACATGGGTCCGCCGCCGTATCCGCTGGAGTACATCCTGCGCGACGCCACCGGTCCCGATGGCGCTTACCACGGAAACTTCGGCCGGGAGATCTCGGTTGTCGTGGATTACCCGTTCGTCACCGGACGGTCGACTCCGGACTCGTTCCGCACTGGCGAGAAAATGGTCGCCATGCTGGAAGACGGTCTTCGCCGCTACGGCTGGTAAGAGAGGTGTACATCGTGCCCAGGCCAGGTAGAGAGGCGATAATCGAGCAGTTCCTCGCCGACGGTATCACGCATATGTTCGGTAATCCGGGCACCGTCGAGCAGGGCTTTCTCGATGCGCTGGAGCAATTCCCCGATTTCCACTACATCCTGACCCTGCAGGAGACCGTGGCGGCCGGCATCGCCGACGGGTACGCCCGGGCCACCGGCGGACCCGCGGTGCTGCAACTGCACAGCGGCGTCGGGCTCGGCAACGGCATCGGCATGATGTACCAGTCCAAGCGGGGCCACGCTCCGCTGGTGGTGGTGGCCGGTGAGTCCGGCGTGGCGTACGACGCCATGGACGCCCAGATGGCGGCGGATCTGGTGTCGATGGCGCGCCCGGTGACGAAGTGGGCGACCCGGGTGGTGGACCACCGCTCGCTGCTGCGGGTGCTGCGCCGGGCCATCAAGATCGCGATGACCCCGCCCCGGGGTCCGGTCTTCGTGGCGCTGCCGATGGACGTGCTGGACGCCCTCAACGACGAACCGGTGATCCCCACGGTCATCCCCGACACCCGGGTCCGTCCGGTGCCGGAGCTGATCGCCCGGGCCGGCGCGCTGCTGGCCGGGGCCGAGCGCCCGTTGCTGCTGGTCGGCGACGGTGTCTCGGTGTCGGGCGCCGAACCGGAGCTGCTCCGGGTGGCCGAGAAGCTCGGTGCCGACGTCTGGTTCGTCGACTCGTCCGAGGCGCACATGCCGGCGGCGCATCCGCTGACCCGGGGCCCGCTGGGGCACATGTTCGGCCCGGTCAGCCGCGCCGCGGTGGCCGAGGCGGACACGGTGCTGATCGTCGGGACGTACGTCTTCCCGGAGGTCTTCCCGGATCTGACCAGCCCGTTCCACCCGGACGCCCGGATCGTCCACGTCGATCTGGACGACTACGAGATCGCCAAGAACCACCCGGTGACCCTGGGGCTGGTGGCCGACCCGAAGCCGACGCTGGCCGCGTTGGCCGACACGCTGGACCGGCTGCGTACCCCGGAGCAGGACGCGGCGGCCCGGGCCCGGATCGAGCGGCGCAGCGCCGAGCGCGGCGCCGAGGAGCCCGGGGACAGGTTGATCGACGTCTTCCTGGCCGAGCTGGCCCGGCGGGCGCCGGAGGACCTGATGGTGTTCGACGAGGCGCTGACCGCCTCGCCGTACGTGGTGAAGCACCTGCAACCCGCGCGGCCCGGACACTACTTCCTGACCCGCGGTGGCTCGCTCGGGGTCGGCATCCCCGGCGCGGTCGGGATGAAGCTCGCCCACCCGGATCGACCGGTGGTCAGCTTCAGCGGCGACGGCGGAAGCCTCTACACGTACCAGGCACTGTGGACGGCGGTCCGGCACAACGCGCCGGCCTCGTTCGTGGTCTGCAACAACCACCGGTACGAGCTGCTGAACCTGAACATCGAGCAGTACTGGACCGAGCGCGAGATCCCGAACCACCCGTTCCCGCACTCGTTCGACCTGTCCCACCCGGAGGTCGACTTCGTCGGGCTGGCGCGGTCCTTCGGCGCGGACGGGATGCGGGTGGACAAGCCGGACCAGGTGGCCGAGGCGGTCGAGCGGATGCTCACCACCACCCGGCCGTTCCTGATCGACCTGCTGACCGACGACACGGTGCGGCCCTGAGGGTCGGCTCCCGGCCGGCCGCACCCCACCCACCCATCCAGGAGGGATGAGATGAGCTTCACCGAACAGGCGGTCCGGGCCATGGTGGCCGACTGGTACGTCGCGCTGGACCGGCACGTCGACCTCGACGAGGCGCTGCGCTACCTGGTCGACGACGGCCTGGAGATGCGGTTCCCCGAGGCCACCGCGCGCGGCCACGCCGGCTTCGCCGACTGGTACAAGGCGGTCACCAACCGCTTCTTCGACGAGGTGCACACGGTCACCTCGGTCGAGTTCACCGACCTGTCCGAGACGCGGGCCACCGTCAAGGTGGTCGTGAACTGGCAGGCGACCATCTGGAACCCGCCGGCGCCGAAGAGCGTGTGGCTGGGCTTCGACGCCTACCAGACCTGGGAGGTCGTGCCCGGTGCCGACGGCAGCCCGCTGATCAAGACGTACACCGTCGACGCCCTCCAGCCGATGCCCGGCTCGGCGTCGCTCTGACCACCGGCGTCCGGCCTTCGCCGGGCGTCGGAACGCGGCAACCGCCGCTCCTGGACCGCCCAGGAGCGGTACGACGAAGGAGGAGTCATGTCCAACACGGATCTCGTACTCAAGATGTACGAGTACTTCGGCAACGGTGACATGGACAAGATCAAGTCCGACATCTTCCACTCGGAGATCACCTGGGCGATGCCCGGTCACCACCCGCTGTCCGGGGTGATGAAGGGCGCCGACGAGGTCATCGCCTTCTTCGGCGACCTCTTCCAGGCCGGGATCACCGTCGACGACGTCCACTTCGGTGAGCTGGACGACGGCACCGTCGTGGAGAAGCACCACGGCCACGGCAACTCCGAGGGCCAGGAGTACCTGTTCCCGACCTGCACCTCGTACGGCGTCCAGGACGGCCGGATCAAGACCGTCCAGGTGCACACCGCCGACCAGCACGGCGTGGACCGGTACATGTGGTCGCGCTTCCAGCTCAAGGGTGTCGGCGAGCGCCTCTCCGCCGCGGTGGCCTGAGATGGCCGTCACCACGGAGCTGGTGGAGGCCGCGTACCAGGCGCTGGCCACCGGAAACCGGCAGGAGATCGAGCGGTACTGGGCCGAGGACATGCGGTGGCTGGTTCCGGGCAACCACCAGCTGGCCGGCTGGTGGGAGGGCCTCGACGGGTTCTTCGCCTTCATGGAGCGGGTCGGGAAGCTCTCCGGCGGCAGCTTCGTGATGACGCGGTCCGCCATCCTCCTCGCCGACGAGTGGTCGGCCGACGTGTCCTACAACGTCGGCACCCGCTCCTCGGCCCGGGACGGCAGCACCTCGCCGTACGACCGGCTGGAGATCGACGTGGTCCACCTGCTGCGGTGGCGCGACGACAAGGTCATCGAGGGTCGCGGCGCGATCTTCGGCGACGGCACCACCCTGTTCAACCAGTTCTGGTCGCAGTTGGGCACCGACGCCACCCGCGTCGGGGTCTGAAACCGGCCCACATATACGCGGAGGGGCACCGATGGACACCAGGGAAGTTGTGAACAGGTACTACGAGCTCGCCAACGCCGGTAGCTGGGACGCCTGGTGCGACCTGTTCGACGCTGATCAGGTGATGGACGAGCAGCTCGCCGGCCACGTGACCGGCCGGGAAACCCTGCGTTCGATGATGAAGGGCTTCCCGGAGATGTACGCGAGCTTCGCCAACCGGCCCCGGCACGTGGTGGTCGACGGCGACCAGGCGGCGGTGGTCTCCCACATCTCGGCGGTCACTCCCAGTGGGGGCCGGATCGAGGCGGATGTGGCGAACTACTTCCGGGTCACCGGTGGGCTGATCACGTACATGGCCAACTTCCATGACACGGTGCCCTTCCGCGCGGTCCTGTCCGGTGCCGCCACCGACGGAGGCCAGTCGTGAGCGTCGAGGAGTACGACTACGTCATCGTCGGCGGCGGCACCGCCGGGTCGGTGCTGGCCAACCGGCTCACCGAGGACCCGGACATCCGGGTGCTGGTGCTGGAGGCCGGTGGCAGCTTCATACCGGCCAATGTGGACGCCGCCCCGTTGTGGTACACGCTGCTCGGCAGCCCGGTCGACTGGGGTTACCAGACGGTGCCCCAGCCGGCCCTCGGCGGGCGCCGGGTCTACGAGCCCCGGGGAAAGCTGCCGGGCGGCAGCAGCAACCTCTACATCATGATGCACATCCGGGGGCACCGGTCGGACTTCGACAACTGGGCCTACCAGGGCGCCGCCGGCTGGTCCTACGACGACCTGCTGCCGTACTTCAGCAAGCTGGAGGCGCAGGAGGACGTGACCGACCCGCGGATCGGCACCACCGGTCCGCAGGTGGTGACGAACGCCGGCGGCCCGGACGCCAACCCGATGTCCCGGGTCTTCATCGACGCCTGCAAGGAACTCGGGCACCGTGAGGTCACCGACTTCAACGGCCCGGAGATGATCGGCGCCGGCTGGCACCACATCGACGTCAAGGACGGCAAGCGGCGGGGCGCGCTGGTGTCGTTCCTGGAACCGGCGCTGGCCCGGCCGAACCTGACGGTACGCACCGACGCCTACGCCCGGCGGCTGGTCTTCGAGGGCAGCCGCTGCGTCGGGGTGAACTACCGGCAGGAGGCACCGGCCGAGGCCACCGGCGAGGGCCGGCGGCTGCCGGGGATCGACCCGGCCGAGCCGGGTGACCGGGAGGTACGCGCCACCCGGGAGGTGCTGGTCTGCCTGGGCGCCATCGAGTCGCCGAAGCTGCTGCTGCTGTCCGGCCTGGGCGGCGCCGAGCAACTGCGCGGTTTCGACCTGCCCGTGGTGGCCGACCTGCCGGGGGTGGGGGAGAACTTCCACAACCACGTGCTCACCGGCGTGATCGCCGAGACCGTCGATCCGGTGCCACCGGGCCGGCAGAACCTGTCCGAGTCGGCGCTGTTCGCGCTCTCCCAGCCCGGGATGATCGCGCCCGACCTGCAGATGGCGTTCGTACACGTGCCGTTCGACATCATCGTCGGGCAGCAGCACCCGAACGCGGTGTCGATCCTGCCCGGCGTGGTCCGGCCCAACTCGCGGGGCAGCATCCGGCTCGCCTCGGCCGACCCGGCCGAGAAGCCGCTGATCGACCCGAACTACCTGGGCGACCGCTCCGACCTGGAGCGGATGGTGCAGGCGGTCAAGCTCAGCCGGGACATCTTCGCCACGTCCACCTTCAAGGGCCTGCTCAAGGGCGAGCTGCTGCCCGGTCCGGACGTGCGCACCGACCGTGAGCTGGAGCAGTTCGTCCGGAACCGGGCCGACTGCTACCACCACCAGGCCGGTTCGTGCCGGATGGGCATCGACGACCTGGCCGTGGTCGACCCGGCGCTGCGGGTCCGCGGTGTCGAGGGCGTCCGGGTGGTCGACGCCAGCGTCATGCCCGCCGTTCCGTCCGGCAACTGTCACACCGCGATCGTGGCCATCGCCGAGCGGGTCGCGGATCTGATCAAGGAGGCGCGTGATGGCTGACATCGTGCTGCGTGAGGGACCGCTGTCCGGGGCCAAGGTCGCCGTGCTGGTGGAGAGCGACTTCTTCGAGCCGGAGATCCACTACTACCAGCGCCGGTTCGCCGAGGAGGGCGCGGAGGTCCATTTCCTCAGCCGCCTGTGGGGCCAGCCGTCGCTGACGTTCAGCGGCCACGAGTGGCGGGCGCCGTTCACCGCGCACGAGAGCGTCGAGGGCATCGACGACGAGACGCTGCGCTCGTACGACGCGGTGATCGTGCCCTCCGGCATGGTCTCGGACCGGCTGCGGTACACCGAGGACGTCAACCAGCTGGCCCCCGCGGTGGATCTGGTCCGGCGGGCCTTCGCCGAGCCGTCGGTGCTCAAGGGCATCATCTGCCACGGCTTCTGGCTGCTGGCCCCGATCCCGGAGACCATCCGTGGCCGGAAGGTCGTCTGCCACAACAACCTGGTGGGCGACGTCCGCAACATGGGTGCCGAGTACGTCGACTCCGACGTCGTGGTCGACGGGGACGATCTGGTCACCGGCCGTACCGGGATGCACGCCCACCTGTTCGCCCGGGAGATCATCGACCGGCTCGTCGAGCGGCGCCGGTCGTGACGGCGCCGGCACCCGGGCTGCGCTGGTCACACGTCGCGCTGAACTGCGCGGACCAGCGGGTGACCGAGGAGTTCTACCACCGGTGGTTCGGCTTCGAGCGGGCCCGGACGGTGGAACTCGGGGACAGCCGGATCATCTTCCTCCGGCAGGGCGACGTCTACCTGGAGCTGTTCGACGGTCCGGAGGCGTCCCCGCTGGACGTCACGGGCGACGGGCCGCCGTACCGGGGCATCGCCCGGCACCTGGCCTTCCAGACCGACGACCTGGCCGCCTTCCTCGACCGGGTGGGCGACCAGATCCCGGTGTCGCTGGGGCCGCTGCACTTCGACGACTTCATCGCCGGTTGGCACAGTGTCTGGCTGACCGATCCGGACGGCGTGGTGGTGGAGGTCAGCCAGGGCTACCGGGACGAGGACGCACCCGCGGCCCGGCCGGAGCTCGCGCGCGGCTCGGCGTAACCCTGACGATGCGTAGCAGGCGTAGTCTCATCCGGTCACGACGAGGTGTTGAACGTAATGGACGGAGAGGCTGTCGGTGAGGTACCGAACGCTGGGCCGCAGCGGACTGCGGGTCTCGGAAATGATCCTGGGCACGATGACCTTCGGGGAGGACTGGGGCTGGGGTGCTCCGGTCGAGGAGTGTCGGAAGCTGTTCACCGCCTATGCCGAGGCCGGTGGCAACGTCATCGACACGGCGGACAAGTACACGGAGGGCGCGAGCGAGCGGATCGTCGGTGAGCTGATCAAGGCGGATCGAGACCGGTTCGTGGTGGCGACGAAGTACACGTTGTCCAGCGACGGAACCGACCCGAACGCCTCGGGCAACCACCGGAAGAACCTGGTCCGCTCGATCGAGCAGAGTCTCGAACGGCTCGACACCGACCGGATCGACCTGATGTGGGTGCACATCTGGGATCCGGCGACGCCGGTCGAGGAGATGATGCGCGCGCTCGACGATTCCGTACGCGCCGGAAAAATCCAGTACGTCGGCATCTCCGACACCCCCGGCTGGGTGATCTCCCGGGCCAACACCCTGGCCGAGTGGCACGGGTGGAGCCCGTTCGTCGGTGTGCAGCTGCCGTACAGCCTCCTGGAGCGGGACGCGGAGCGGGAGCTGCTGCCGATGGCCGAGTGGCTGGGGCTGGGGGTGACCGCCTGGTCGCCCCTGGCCCGCGGCCTGCTGTCCGGCAAGTTCACCCGGTCCACGCCGACCGTCCACACCCGGCTGAACGCCGCCGATGTCGGGGAGCGGGACCTACGGATCGCCCGGGAGGTGGACGCGGTCGCCGACGAGCTGGGGGTCAGCTCCTCGCAGGTGGCGCTGGCCTGGCTGGTGGCCGAGCATCCGACGGTCCACCCGATCATCGGGGCCCGGCGGCTGGACCAGCTCGTCGACAACCTGGGTGCGGTGGACGTCCAGCTTCCCGCCGAGGCGCTGCGGCGGCTGGACGAGGTCAGCCGGATCCAGCGGGGCTTTCCCGCCGATTTCATCTCCTCGATGCGGAACTTCGTCTACGGTCCGGTCGGCGACGACGTCGACATGCAGAGCCCGTACTGACACCTGGTGTCCTGTCACCCGGGCGGCGAACACCCCTCGCGCCGGGCCTGCCGAGCAGGCCCGGCGCGACCGGCGTCCGGCGGGGCCGGGTCGCGCGTGCGCGCCGTGTCGCGCGGGTCGGTCAGGAGACCGCGTAGTCGCTGGCCGGGCTGTGCCCGTCGGCGTCGTCCTCCACCTCGCCGGTGAGAAGCTGGTACGTGTACGCCGCGCTGGTGAGCGTCACGTGGTGGTGCCAGCCGGCGAAGGTACGGCCCTCGTGGTCACGCAGGCCGAACCGGTCGGCGAACTGTTCCAGTCGGGGACGGGCCTGGAGACGCTGTTTGGCCAGCGCGACCAGGCTCCGCAGCGAATTGTCGGCCATGTTGGTGATCCAGAAACCGCGCGGCCGGGACTTGCCCAGCGGCCACTCGCACAGCAGCACCCGGGTCGGCGCCTCGCCCGGTGGCCGTCCCCCGACGCCGTCCGAGACCGTGGCCCGGATGGGTATCCGGAGGAACTGGGAACGCATCAGGCTGTTGTGCTCGTGACGCCACTCGACCGTCTCCCGGGTCAGGTTGCCGATGCGGGCCACCAGGTCGCTCGCCGTGCCGTGCCAGGCCGCCGACGACCCGTCCGTGCCCTGGCCGGTCCGGCCGGGACGCTGTCCGGGCAACTCGCACCACATCCGTTGGGTCGGTCCGAGCTGCACCAGGTAGGGCTGGTTGCGCAGTTCGAGCCCGGTCAGGAAGGGCTCCACATTGCTCCGGTGGGCCGTGTCGGCCAGCACCGGTGCCGCGGGCATGCCCCATTCCAGGGCCATGTCGTCGAGCACCTCGATGTGGTACTGCCAGTAGGGGCGGGGCAGCTCGTGGTCGGGCATCCGGGCCCGTAGCCGGCGGTCCTCGTCCCGCCCCCAGGACTCCGGCACGATGAGCCGCCAGTTGATCGGTACGGTCACGTTGTCCGCGGTCAGGGTCACCGCGATCGCCATCTGGCAGTTGCAGACGCGGCCCAGGAACGGCACGTACTGGCGGTCGACGCCGGCCGAATAGCGGCCGTGCTTGGGAAAGTGGATCTCCTCGATCGTCCAGGCGCTGGGCTGGAGGTGCCGGACGAGGTGGGCCAGCAGGCGCTGGCGGATCGGCTCCGGATCCCATGGGCTCTGGTTGATGAACTGCTGGAGGGACTGCTCGCTGCGCCCGGGGGCGGTGGCGACGAGCCGCCTGATCGACTTGCGACCCTGGCAGTTGAGCAACCCGTAGAGGTACGTCTCGGCGGCCTGTCGCTGGTCGGTGCGGCCTAGGGTGGCGAACACGTCTCCACAGAACTCCTTAAAGTCCTTCTGGCCGGCTGAGGTGAATGATTGCAACGAATCGGTCACTTTGCCTACCCCCGAAAATTGACTCCCGTGGAAGATTATGCCGAGTCGTTGTAGGGGCTGGCTAGGTCTGTCCGATGTGGTGACTGTGTTGGATTGGCGTCTCTGTCAGGAATGAAGAGGAATGATCGCGATGGAAGATATGCTTTCACCTGGGCCGCCGGCCAGCGGTTCGAGGGCCTCGACGATCACCGCAGTCAAGTAGACGTCACCTTCGGTGACAGTACGTTGACGCAGGTGGCGGGGGGTGTGACCCGACCGGTGGGGACATTTTTCCTATTTGCTGGGGGATTCCACGCTGTCGGAGTCACGCTGCGGGATCCGCATAGTGGCAGTGACTGCCACGACGAACGGCTGAGTCTCGTTCATTCTTTCGCAGAAACTGACTGTCTGATCAGTCGACGGAAATCGACCGACCGGGCTCCTGATACACGCCATAAGACTCTCTGAAGAATGGCTGATATTTTGACGGTTGAATAGTCCCATTGACAAAGAGCAGTTAATCAAATTGACATGAAACCTTCATGATCTGCCGTCCTGACGCAGAGCGATCAATTCGGGGGTCACCTTGGGTGAGGGCGCCGCCGTCCACTTTGGTGCGTACCCGGTCGGTCGTCGCGCGGCCCCGGCCGCCGCTCGCCCGTCCTGCCGGTTCGTGCGGATGACCTGACGCATCGTACGCGAGAACTTGACGAAGTGCGTCACGACCTTCCCGGGGGACGTTTGAAGATGAATCCGTATGCAAAGCTCGGCTCGTGCCCTCAGTCCGGAGTCGGTGACGTTGTGTTACGGGCCACCGCCCGGCCATCGTGCTCAGGGCTGTGACGCGACCCCACCGTGACCGGAAATGCGGGCCATCCTGGCCGCCCGCGCCGTCGGGTCGGTCCGTCGCCAATTCAGACCCGGAGGAAGCACATTGACCACCCCCGACCACGCCCCCCGGGGCGGCAACGCCGATGCGCTGGTTGTCGGCGGCGGGCCGGCGGGGCTCTCCGCCGCCCTCTACCTCGCGCGCTACAACCGCAGCGTGCTGGTCTTCGACACCGGGCACGGTCGTTCCACCCATCACCAGAAGAACCGCAACTACCTCGGCTTCCCCGACGGGATCGCGACCATCGGCCTGCGTGAGCTGGCGCGGCGCCAGCTTGAGCCGTACCCGCAGATCACCTTCGCCCACCACGTCATCTCGCACCTCGAGGGGGACGGCGAGCGGGGCTTCACCGCGACCGGGCAGGGCGGGCACAGCTGGCACGGGCGGGTCGTGGTGCTGGCCACCGGAGTCCTGGACCACTTCCCGCACTTCCCGGGGTGGGAGGACTACGTCGGCCGCAGCATGTTCTGGTGCATCACGTGCGACGGGTACGAGAACCGGGGCCGCAACATCCTCGTGGTCGGGCACACCAACGCGGCGGCCGGCGAGGCGATGCAACTGCACAGCCTCACCGACCAGATCCGGCTGTTGACCAACAGCCACTCCAACGAGATCGAGCCGAAGTTCCGCAAGCGGCTCGACAACGCCAACATCGAGGTCATCGACGACCACATCCACGAGGTGGAGGGCGTCGAGGGCATGATGACCGCGGTCCTCACCCGGGGTGGGCGCCGGCTGGAGCTGGACTCGCTGTTCAGCATCCAGGGCGCGACGCCGGAGACCGGCCTCGCCAGGCAGCTCGGTGTGCGGCTGGCTCCCAGCGGGTGGATCGACGTCGACTCGGAGCAGAAGACCTCGGTGCCCGGCGTCTACGCCGCGGGCGACGTCACCGCGCTGCACTCCCACCAGGTGACCGCCGCCGTGCACGAGGGCGCCCAGGCCGCCTCGGCCGCCAACTACTTCCTGTACCCACCTGAGCTGAAGGCCGACTGAGGCCGACATTCGTGAAAGGACGGTCGGAATGACCGCATGGGAAGTTGTCGGGGACGCCGAGGGCAACCCGACGTCCAAGAGCTGCGACCACCTGGACAGCGTCCGGGATGTCCAGCCGAGCACCAGCTACGGCTGCGAGGACTGCCTGCGGGAGGGCACCCGCTGGGTGCACCTGCGCGAGTGCCTGGAGTGCGGGCACGTCGGCTGCTGTGACAACTCGCCCCGCCGGCACGCCACCGCGCACTGGCGGCACGTCCAGCATCCCCTCGTCCGCTCGCTCGAGCCGGGCGAGGAGTGGGGCTGGTGCTATCCGGACGAGCTGTTCCTGCTCCCCGAGGAGAAGGCGGTATGACGGCGGCCCCCACCCGTGCCGCGCCCCGCCGGATCGTCCGCGACCACTGCCTCGCACCGGGTCGCGGCGTCGACGCGCCGTCGCTCGGCGCCCGCTACGGCCGGATGTTCCCCGGCCTGCCGCCGTTGGAGACCGACGCCGACGCGCTCTACGCCGCCGGTACGCCGGGCGGCTCCTGCGACGCCTCACGGTTCCCGAGCCGTCCCGGGCACGCCATCGACGATGGTCACGAGGCGGCCGGCTGGCCGTTCTTCGGCCAGCTCGTGGCGCACGACATCACCGCGGACCGGTCCCCGGTCGGGCTGCGCGCCGAGGTCGAGGCGCTGCGGAACGCCCGTTCGCCCCGGCTCAACCTGGAGATGGTGCACGCCGAGGGACCGGTCGGCTCGCCGTACCTCTACGACAGCCAGGACACCGCGCGGTTGATCACCGCGCCCGACGGGCTCGACCTGCCGCGCAACTGGCAGGGCACGGCGTTGATCGGCGATCCGCGCAACGACGTGCACTGCTTCGTCGCCCACCTGCACCTGGCGTTCCTGCACGCGCACAACCGGCTGGTCGACCGGCTGCGGGAGGACGGCGTACCCGACGACGACCTGTTCGAGGAGGCCCGGCGGGCGCTGGTGTGGCACTACCAGTGGATCGTCGTGGAGGACTTCCTGCCCCGGCTGGTGGGCCGGGACCTCGTGACGGAGGTCCTGACCGACGGGGCGCGGTTCTTCGCCCCGGCGGCCGGGGAGGCGTTCATCCCGCTCGAGTTCGCCGACGCCGCCTACCGGTACGGCCACGGCCAGATCCGGCACCGGTACCGGCTGCAGGCCGGACAGCGGGAGTACCCGCTCTTCCCCGACCTGTTCGGGCACGGGCCGATCGCGCCGGAACATCGGCTGGAGTGGGCCCAGGTCTTCGACCTGCCGGACCAGCCGCCGGCCCAGCGGGCCAAACGGCTCGACGGCGGGCTGCCGGCCAGCCTGATCGTGCTGCCGCACGAGATCACCGGGGACGTCGCGACACCCGAGCACCGTTCGCTGGCGGTGCGCGACCTGCTCCGTGGCCGGGCCACCGCGCTGCCCTCCGGGGAGGCCGTCGCCGAGCTGCTCGGCGTGCCGGCGCTGGCCCCGGAACAGGTCGGCGAGGAATGGCAGGCCGGCACCCCGCTCTGGTTCTACGTCCTCAAGGAGGCGCAGCACCACGGCGGCGGCGACCGGCTCGGCCCGGTGGGCGGTCGCGTCGTGGCCGAGGTCCTGATCGGACTGTTGCGGGCCGACGCCGACGCCTACCTCACGGTGGATCCCGAGTGGCGGCCCACGCTGCCGGCCGCCGGCGAGCGGTTCGGGCTGGCCGACCTGCTCGCCTTCGCCATGCCGCCGGCCCCGGCGGCATGACGCGGGGCCCGCGCACAACCGGGGACCGTAAGCGTGATGCGGGGCCCACAGGCGCCCGCTGAGCCGACGACGCGGCTGGGCCGCAGCCAACACCGGCTGTGGCCCAGTTTCGCGTGTCCGTGCCGCTCGGCCCGCCGCGCCCGCATCCCTGCCGCGCCCGGGGGGTCCGGGGGGCCGGGGCTCCGGGGGATCTCCGGGCCACGGTCGGCGGGCGGTCCGTACCGCCCGGACCGCCCCGGTGGGTGACGCGTCGGTTGCCGGCCGGCGTCCGTCCGGTGTCACCCCGGGCGCCGGTTCGCGGACCGGGCGGCGGGGGACCGCCCCGGAAGACCCCGACGGAAGACCACGGCGACAGACGACCACCTGTGCGGGTGACTTGACGAAGCCACCCGCTCTATCTCCCGACGACCGTCCGGTGCCCGGCATTTGGTTGACGCTCTCCAGCCCCACTGGCCACGATTTCTTCATACGCCTGCCTGACCGGCCGATTCGTCACGGCCAGCACGCCTGCTGAGGAGGTCGACCATGACCGATGCAATGCGCTTTCCCTTCATGGACACCATTGCGGGGAGCGTCACTGAATACGACCGCCAGAAGGGAGTTTTCGGCCTGCGGACGATTGACGGACGGGATTTCGACGTACGACTTTCGGACGGCATGTCGGCCGAGTTGCTGCGTAACCTCGACGAGCCGTACGCCGACGCGAGCGAGCATGTCGACGACATGCTGACGCCGGGGCGCCACCTGTTCACCTACGGCGTCTTCTACCCGGAGGGCGACGGCTACAACTTCGAGGCGAAGCGGCTGGTCTTCCTGGGTCGGCGGGTGGGCGAGTACGGCTTCGAGAAGCCCAACTGGTGGGTGAACCAGATCGACTCCCTGGCCTCCTTCTACCGCCGGGCGCAGTTCGGACACGGCCCGATCGACTACAAGGAATACCGCACCAACATCCGACTCGACGGTGAGAAAGCCGACAGTCACGTGCAGGAAACCGACACAATTTCCCGGATGGTCTACGGGATGGCGTCGGCGTACATGCTGACCGGCGACGAGGAGTACCTCCGGGTCGCGGAAAAGGGCACCGAATACCTGCGCGATCACATGCGTTTTGTGGACCTCGATGCCGACGTCGTGTACTGGTACCACGGCATCAAAGTCGAGGGTGACTACGAGCGCAAGCTCTTCACCTCTGAATTCGACGACGACTACGACGCGATTCCGATGTACGAGCAGATCTACGCCCTGGCCGGGCCGACCCAGACGTTCCGGGTCACCGGCGACCCGCGGATCTCCTCCGACGTGGACGCCACGCTGCGGCTGTTCGAGAAGTACTACCGCGACCGGGAGGGCGGCGGGTACTACTCGCACATCGACCCGGTGCTGCTGAGCCCGCACCACGACTCGCTGCGGTTCAACCAGTCCCGCAAGAACTGGAACTCGGTTGGCGACCACGCGCCGGCGTACCTGATCAACATGCTGCTCGCCACCGGCGAGGAGCGGCACGCGGAGATGCTGGAGCGCACCTTCGACACGATCGTCGAGCACTTCCCCGACTACGACACCAGCCCGTTCGTCAACGAGCGGTTCCTGGCCGACTGGTCGCACGACCTCGGACACACCTGGCAGCAGAACCGGGCGGTGGTGGGGCACAACCTCAAGATCGCCTGGAACCTGATGCGTATGCACGCGCAGAACCCGAAGAAGACCTACCGGGACCTGGCCGAGAAGATCGCCGAGATCATGCCGGCGGTCGGCTCCGACCAGCAGCGCGGCGGTTGGTACGACGTCGTCGAGCGGGTCCGGCAGGAGGGGCAGGACTGGCACCGCTTCGCCTGGCACGACCGCAAGGCGTGGTGGCAGCAGGAGCAGGCCATCCTGGCGTACCTCATCCTCGCCGGCAGCATCGGCGGCGAGGACAACCGGGAGCAGGCGCGGCAGGCGGCCGGCTTCTACAACACGTTCTTCCTGGACCACGACGAGGGTGCGGTCTACTTCAACGTCCTGGCCAGCGGCCTGCCCTACCTGCTCGGCACCGAGCGGCTCAAGGGCAGCCACTCGATGAGCATGTACCACTCCGCCGAACTGTGCTACCTGTCCGCGGTCTACACGAACCTGCTGATCACCAAGCAGCCGCTGGAGCTGTGGTTCAAGCCTCGGCCGGACGCCTCGCGCACCCTGCGGGTCGCACCGGACCTGTTGCCGGCGGGCCGGGTCCGGCTCACCGACGTGGAGATCGACGGGAAGCCCTGGGAGAGCTTCGACCCGACGGCGATGACCGTCGAGCTTCCCGAGTCCGCGGAGTCCCTCACCGTCAAGGTCCAGCTCACCCCGACGGCCTGACCGTTCCGCCCGACCGGTGGCGTCACCGGGTCCGGTCACCGCCGGGCCCGGTGGCCGGGCTCGCACACCGGTCGGGCGGCTGTTGAAGGAAGGAGCGCCCATGTACGTGACCAGAGACCAAATCAGCGACGTCACCGTGGCCCGCCTCGTCGGGACCCTGGACAGCCGGTACGCGCAGGAGGTGCATGACGGGATCATGCCGCTCCTGCTCACCGGGCAACCCCTGCTGCTCGACTTCACCGAGGTCCCCTACGTGTCACACGCCGGGCTGGGGACCATGCTGGCGGTCTACCGCCAGGCGCAGGCGATGGACGGCAAGGTGTGCGTGATCGGCGTACGGGACGAGTTGCACCTGGCGCTGTCCGCCACCGGTTTCCTGCGGTTCTTCCTCGTCGCGGACAACCTCGACCAGGGGCTGTCGGCGTTGCGGCCGGAGGCCGCCACCACCGATCGGAGCGTGGCCGCATGACCTCGCCGGTACACGTCGTCCGGGACCGCATCGACTCGTACCCGACCCACCAGATCGCGGGGTACGGGGTCCGGCTGGGCCGGCACATGCCGTTCGGCGCCACCCTGGTGCCGGGCGGGGTCAACTTCTCCGTCTACTCCAGCGCGGCCGAGTCCATCTCGCTGGTGCTGTTCAAGCACGGCGAGCACAGCCCGATGGCGGAGATCCCCATCCCGCACGAGTTCCGGATCGGCGGCGTGTGGGCGATCACCGTCTTCGGGCTGGACTACGAGAACCTCGACTACGGATACCGGGTACACGGTCCGAGCAACCCGCACATCGCGGACCGGTTCGATCCGGAGCGGATCCTGTCCGACCCGTACGCGCGGGCCATGTCGGGCCGGGACGTCTGGGGTACCGCACCGGACTGGAACAACCCGTACCAGTACCGCTCGCGGCTGGCCTTCGACGACTTCGACTGGGACGACGACCGTCCGCTGCGGATCCCGAACGAGGATCTGGTCATCTACGAGATGCACGTGCGCGGGTTCACCCGGCACCCCTCCTCGGGCGTGGCCGCTCCGGGCACGTACGCCGGGCTGGTCGAGAAGATCCCGTACCTGAAGTCGCTCGGGGTCAACTGCGTCGAGCTGATGCCGGTCTTCGAGTTCGACGAGTTCGAGAACAGCCGGATCGACCCGACCACCGGTGAGCTGCTGCTCAACTACTGGGGCTACTCGACGATCGGGTTCTTCGCCCCGAAGGCGGGCTACGCCGCCACCGGCCCGTTCGGGATGCAGTGCGACGAGTTCAAGAACCTGGTGAAGGAGTTGCACGCCGCCGGCATCCAGGTGCTGCTCGACGTGGTGTTCAACCACACCGCCGAGGGCAACGAGGACGGCCCGACCATCCACTTCCGTGGGTTGGACAACCGGACCTACTACATCCTCACGCCCGAGGGGTACTACTACAACTTCAGCGGTACCGGTAACACGTTCAACTGCAACCACCCCGTGGTCCGCAACTACGTGCTGTCCTGCCTCCGGTACTGGGCCAGCGAGTTCCACGTCGACGGGTTCCGGTTCGACCTGGCGGCGATCCTGGACCGCGGCGAGGACGGTGCGCCGCTGGCCAACCCGCCGCTGCTGGAGGCGCTCTCCTACGACCCGCTGCTGCGGGACTGCGTGCTCATCGCCGAGGCGTGGGACGCCGGTGGCCTGTACCAGGTGGGCGCCTTCCCGAACTACGGCAGGTGGTCGGAGTGGAACGGGAAGTATCGTGACACCGTGCGGCGCTTCCTGAAGGGCGAGTCCGGCACGATCGGTGACCTGGCCACCCGGATGGTCGGCTCGGCGGACCTGTACGCGCTGCGCGGGACCGCCGCCTCGGTCAACTTCATCACCTGCCACGACGGGTTCACCCTGGCCGACATGGTCTCGTACAACCACAAGCACAACGAGGCCAACGGCGAGGGCAACCGGGACGGCAACGACGACAACGCGAGCTGGAACTGCGGAGTCGAGGGGCCGACCGACGACCCCGAGGTGGTCGCGCTGCGGATGCAGCAGATGAAGAACGCGATGCTCCTGCTGCTCAGCAGCCAGGGAATCCCGATGATCTACTCCGGCGACGAGGTGGCCCGCAGCCAGAGCGGCAACAACAACGCCTACTGCCACGACAGCTCGCTGACCTGGTTCGACTGGTCACTGGTGGAGCGCAACAAGGAACTGCTGGAGTTCGTCCGCCGGTGCATCGGCTTCCGGTCGGCCCACCCGATGCTGCGCGACCCGCTGCACCCGGTGGGTGAGGACCGGGCCGGTACGGGCTACCCGGACGTCAGCTGGCACGGCGTGCGGCCCTGGCAGGCGGACTGGTCGGACGACAGCCACCTGCTGGCCTGCATGCGCACCGGCCGGGCCGCCGACGGCGAGGTGGATTTCGTCTACCTGGTGGCGAACGGCCACTGGGAGGGCCACGACCTGGAACTGCCGGAACTGCCCGACGGGGTGCGGTGGCACCTGTTCGCAGACACCGTCGTCGGCGCCGCCGAATCCGGATCCGAGCCGGTGCTCGACGACCAGCGGGCGATCCGGGTCGGTCCCCGATCCTGCCTGGCTCTGGTGGGTCGCCGGTCCTGACAAAAGTCCATGCCGACCCACAGCGAGAGGAGCCGTAGGTGAATCTGAGGGCCACCCTGCGCCGGAAGGGAGCTACCACGGTCATCACGCTGGCCGGCGTCATGGATGCACACACGGCGCCGACGTTCAGACAGGAACTGGAACGGGCCGCTGATCCGACTGTCAAACAGGTGGTCTTCGACCTGACCCAGGTGAGCTACCTGTCCTCCGGCGGGCTGCGGATGCTGGCGTACGCCCGGCAGAAGCTGCCCGCCGGAGTGCGCATCGCGTTGGTGGGGGCCAACGAGACGATCCAGCGCACCATCCTGTTGGTGGGATACCACTACTGCTTCGAGATCATCGACCGCCTGCCCGGTTGGCTGGGGGAGGGCGCTGTCTGACGGGCAAGCGCCAGTGCCGGGCCCGGTCGCGACGGAGAACCTCCGTCGCCGCCGGGCCGCTTCTTTGGGCGTACCCCCGATCAGGCCGGCCTGGTTTCTGTGGCCTTGCGTCTTGCCCTGCGTTGACCTGGGGTCCGCCCGGTTTGGCCGGGCCCGCCCCCTTTTGGTGGTCAGGTCTTATCCCCTCTTTGGCGGGGCCTGCCCGAAGGGAGTGGC